>JBHORK010000081.1:0-10913 GCA_042565725.1 Verrucomicrobiota bacterium | reverse complement strand
TCGATTTCGATAGCGATCCCGATAGCGATTTCGATTCAAAAACTATAGCATTTCAGTGCGTATTTAAACTTTTTATTCTTTTGGTGTCCAACGCTGAACTCAACAAATACTCCTATGATTTAACTTGTAACTTGTAACTTGTAACTTGTAACTTATTAATCATGAAGAACAAACTTAAAACAGGGGTTTTCGGGGTCGGCAGTCTCGGCCAGCATCATGCGCGGATATATTCTGAATTGGCATCAGCAGAATTAGTCGGCGTATATGATATCAATTCCGGCCGCGCCTCAAAAATAGCGAAGAAACACCGAACACGCGCCTTTGACGACATCGACAACCTCGCGTCAAACATTGAAGCCGCAAGCGTGGTTGTGCCGACAGATAAACATTATGAGATTTTTTCCGCGCTTGCCGAAAAAAACACACATATGCTGGTGGAAAAACCCATCGCTGTCAGCACGGAACAAGCCGAGTCCATGGTCAGAATCGCGCGTAAAAAAAACCTTATCCTTCAGGTAGGACATATTGAGCGGTTCAATCCAATAATGCAATTCCTGGAAGAAAACCTGGAAAAACCACGCTTTATAGAAGCCATAAGGCTCGCGGAATATCCGCCCGCGCGTGAAAATGGTGTACCGCGCGGCACGGAAGTCAGTGTTGTACTGGATCTTATGATCCATGATCTTGATATTATACTGCATCTCGTAAATTCACCGGTAAATGAAATCCGGGCGGTCGGCGTACCTGTATTGAGTTCTTCCGAGGACATAGCGAACGTACGGCTGTCGTTCGAGAACGGATGTGTCGCGAATATTACCGCCAGCAGAATCAGCAGAGAACGAATACGTAAAATACGTGTTTTCCAGGAAGACACATATGTTTCGCTCGATTACATGAAACAGGCGGGCGTATTATGCCGAAAGGAAGCAGCAGGAATTAAAACCGATAAAGTGCCGATTGAGAAAGGCGAACCATTGGCAGCCGAACTTGATTCTTTTGTTCAATGTGTGCAGCAGCAGGGACAGCCTGTCGTAAGCGGACGACACGCATCAGACGCGCTTAAACTCGCAATCGATATTTGTAAAGAAATAACCACAGAGAACACGGAGGCACAGAGGGGGAAACTGGAGTAATGGGCTGACAAAAATCGGCTTTATCAATATTCCAATACTCCAACACTCCAACACTCCATTCCTATAATGAAATTCTTAATCATAGCCGGTGAAGTTTCGGGCGACATGCATGCCGCCCGCCTTGTGAAGGCCGTAAAGGAACGCCTGCCCGATTCCGAATTCTTCGGGATCGGCGGCAACGAAATGCGTTCTGCCGGTGTAAAACTTTTTCAGCACACAAATGATATGGCGGTAATGGGATTTACAGAAGTTGTCCGACGATATGGATTTTTCAAGAGAGTTTTATGCCAGATGGCGGAAACAGCGCGCAAAGAAAAACCCGATGCCGTGATTCTGGTTGATTACCCGGGCTTTAATCTTCGCCTGGCCGCCCGGACCCATAAACTGGGAATCAAAACAATCTATTATATCTGTCCTCAGGTATGGGCGTGGAACCAATCGCGTATACCCAAAATGGCACGAATCGTGGATCGCCTGATAACCATATTCCCGTTCGAGCAGAAACATTTTAAAGACACAGATCTTACAGTGGATTACGTTGGGCATCCTCTTGTTGATGAAGCAAAAAAAGCACTGAACGAACCACAGGCGGACCTTGATGTTGAGGGAAATCCGTTGATTGCGCTTCTGCCCGGAAGCCGTCCTCATGAAATCAAGCGGCTTCTGCCAGCCATGTGGTCTGCCGCCCTGCTTCTGGAAAAAAAGCATCCGGACGCGTGTTTTGTCATTGCGGCCCCATCCTCAGAAATGGCTAATGCCGCACAGGACATTATTAAAAATATCTCCGCCAAGCCTTTGCGTTGGAAAATTATCACAGGAAAGACCCGTCAGGTTCTGCGTGCCGCACGCGCGGCATTAGTTGCTTCAGGGACAGCAACCATAGAAGCCGCGCTCATGCTTTGCCCCATGGTAATAGCCTACCGCATGGCCATACTTACATACTTGTTTGGAAGAATGCTGGTAAAGATCGATGACATCGGCATGGTAAACATTGTTGCCGGCAAAAAGATTTGTCCCGAATTCATACAAGACGCAGTTACACCCGAAGCGCTTGCCAACGCGATTGAACCTCTTCTGGCCGATACCCCTGAACGGTCCGAAATGATAGCAGCGTTAAAAAAAGTCAGCCATGCTCTCGGTCCCGGCGGTGCAGAATCCAAAGCCGCAGAGATTATTATAGAAGAATTAACCACGGAGGGCACGGAGGCACGGAGCGGAGTGTTGCGGAAATTTGCGCCGCCGATATTTCGGCGGCGCAAATTTCCGCAACGGTTATGACGGAGAAGGAAGAGGAGAAAAGATGAAACAAGAAGAGCTTACAAAGCAAATCATAGGAGCAGCCATCAATGTTCACAAATACTGGGGGCCGGGCTTATACGAGGAAATTTACGAGCGCAGTCTTTGCAGGGAACTCACGCTGATGAATATCCCATTCGAAAACCAAGCTCGTATTCCAATGATATACAAAGATGAGAAAATTGGAGATGATTTACGACTGGATTTATGGGTTAACAAGATTGTTACAGTCGAGATAAAAGCTGTTGCAGAACTGCAACCGGTTCATGAAGCCCAAATCCTTACCTATATGCGGCTCACAAAATCACCTGTCGGTTTACTTATGAATTTCAATGTTACAGTTCTTAAAGACGGAATCAAAAGATTCGTTCTATAGAGAGTTTTCTTTCTCCTCCCTTTCTCCCTCAAACGTTGAGTGAATTTTCGGCAAATATTTTTGCCTGAAATTCACTCAACCTCCCCCTCTTCTCTTCTCCATATCTCCGTGTGCTCCGTGGTTTTCTTTTCTTAATACATTTTGCGCATGTGCGAGGGCGGGATGTGGAGCACAAGGCGGTATTTGGCGACTGTACGACGCGCAATGTCAATACCCTGCTCGGAAAGTTTCCTCATAATATCCTGATCGGAAAACGGTTTTAACGGATCCTCGTTCGCAACAAGATTAGCCATAATGTCTTTGACCGTCTTATTGGAGACCTCTTTACCGCTTGCCGTCTTGATCCCCGGTGTAAAGAAATATTTCATATCGAAAACACCGGACGGCGCCCGCATATATTTGCCGGAAACAGCTCTGCTGACAGTGGTTTCGTGAACACCCACAGCTTTAGCCACCTCGGACATTGTGAGAGGCTTAAGATGCGCTATGCCGTAATCAAGAAAACTCTTCTGCGTGGCAACAATCTCCGAAGCAATCCGATGTATCGTCCTCTGGCGCTGATGAATGCTCTTTATCATAAACGCGCCGGATTGAATCTTTTCACGGATGTACGCCCTAACTTCTTTACTCGTTGATTTATCACTGAGCAATTTCCTGTAATGATTACTGATACGGATATGCGGCAGTTGATCATCATTCAAAACAACTTCATATTTGCCATCCGTTTTGTGAACAAATACCTCCGGCAGGATATATGTCGAAGTCTCATCACTATAAATTCTGCCCGGCTTGGGATCGAGTGTCGAAATAAATTTGGCAGCCTCCTGAACCTGTTCCGCTGTAACCTGAAGCGCTTTTGCTATATCATTAATTTTTCTTGCACCCAGATTGCCAAGCTGTTCCCGCACAATATCGGCGGCAAGCGAATCAGTTTTACTGAGCCTTTCAAGCTGGATCAGCAGGCATTCCCTGAGATTACGCGCGCCTACTCCTGTAGGATGAAAATCCTGAATCACCAGGAGTATATCCTCAAGATGCTGAGCGTCACAGCCCGCAGAAGCAGCCAGCTCCTTCAGGTCGGTCATAAGATATCCGTCTTCGTTAATACTTCCTGTTATCAGTTCTGCGACCTGGCGGTCGGTTTCTGAAAAACCGGCAAGATTGAGCTGGTTCAGCAGATGTTCCTGAAGTGATTCGCGCTGGGGCAAAGAATCCAGAAGAAACTGCCGCTTTTCGGCATGTTCAGCCGAGTAGGGATTAACCTCAAGGTTCTGAAAAAAATAGTCCCGCCATTCTTCGTCAAGCTGAGCAAGCGCCTCAAATTCCTTATCGAACTCAAGTTCATGCTCATCTTTTTCGTCCTTAACTTCCGGCTCAATTTCAACCTGATCAGTACTCTCGATCTTTTCTTCCAGGGTCGGGTTCTGCTCAATCTCCTGCTGGAGCATGGCGCGCAGTTCCAGAATCGGCACCTGAAGCATCTCAAGCGACTGACGCAACTGCGGCGCCAATATCATTTGGAGCTGTTGTCTCTGTTGTAGCGATATCGTTTGACTTTGCATAATATCAGTTCCTGCTACATACTGTAACATTTGAACAATGTTCCTCAAGCTAAAAGAGGGAAGAATTAACCACGGAGGACACAGAGACACAGAGAAGAATCAGGAGAAGTGTTGCGTTAATTTGCTTACCGAATAATCGGGTCGCAAATTTCCGCAACAGTTGGTTACAGAAGAGGAGAAAGAGAAGAGTCCAGAAAAATACGAGAAAGAAGCAGAAAGACAAAGGCGAGAAGGTGTTAGGTTTCAGGTTGTAGGCATCAGGAGGGAAAAGAGGAACCGCAAATAAACGTAGACATGAACGGATAAAAAAGCAACAGGAAAGATAAGGGAAGAATGCCGCAACCCCAACCGAAGGACGATTCGAGCAGCGCAACCGTTCAACGTTATACGAAACGGGTCTGACGTTCAAAAAGGAAGAAAGAAAACTATATGCCTTTAAAAACATGTGTGCTGGGAAGCGGGAGTTCGGGCAATTGCATATACGTGGCGTCTGAACAAACCCGTATTCTGATTGACGCCGGACTGAGCTGTAAAGAAACAGCTCGCAGACTAAGCGTGATCGGCGTGGAGCTGAATTCCATTAACGCGGTTTGCGTAACTCATGAACACGATGATCATGTATCCTCGTTAGGACCCTTACACCGGAAAACAGGCGTAAAGCTCTACGCTAATACCGGAACGATTGAAGTTATGGAACGCAGGAAAAAATGTCAGGGTTTACCCTGGAACGTGTTCACCACAGGCGCACCGTTTAATATCGGCGATATTCTGATAACACCTTTTTCAGTGCCGCATGATTCGTATGATCCGGTTGGATTCACTGTTTCCCATGAAAACTCTAAACTCGGTATTGTTACCGATATGGGAGCGGCAACGGAACTGATTAAAGAACGCCTGAAACATTGTCAGGTGATGATAGTAGAAGCCAATCATGACATTGATATGCTCAAGAATTCCCATCGGCCATGGTCACTGAAACAACGTATCGCGAGTCGGCAGGGTCATCTTTCCAACGAAAAAGCCGGCGAATTGCTGACCGGGGTAGCGGGCCGTGAATTAAAAGCCGTATTTCTCGCGCATTTGAGTTCCGACTGCAACCGTTCGGAATTTGCCGTTCACACGGTAAAAGAAGCTTTGAAAAAGATCGGGCGCGCTGATATAGCGATAAAACTCACCTATCCGGACAAACAGAGTGAAGTAGAAGAAATATAACCACGGAGGGCACGGAGGCACGGAGAGGAGTGTTGCGTTAATTTCTGTCGGAAATATCCGGACAGAAATTTTCGCAACGATTGATGCGAGAAGGAAGAGGAGAAAAGATGAAAGAAAAAGATATCACAAAGCAAATCATAGGAGCGGCAATTGAAGTTCATAAATACTGGGGGCCGGGCTTATACGAAGAAATTTATGAACGCAGTCTTTGCAGAGAGCTTACGCTGATGAATGTCCCATTCGAAAACCAAACTCGTATTCCAATGATATACAAAGACGAAAAAATCGGAGATGATTTACGACTGGATTTATGGGTGGATAATAAGGTGATAGTGGAAATAAAATCTGTTTCAGAACTACTGCCAATACACGAAGCACAACTATTGACCTATATGAGACTTACAAGATCGTCGGTGGGCTTACTGATTAACTTCAACGTTACGGTTCTAAAAAACGGAATCAAAAGATTCGTTCTGTAAGAAACCTAACCCTTCTCCCCCCCCTGCAGACGTTGATTTAATTTCCGGCAAATATTTTTGCCTGAAATAAAATCAATCTCCCTTTCTTCTTTTCTCCGTGTCTCCGTGAACTCCGTGGTTAGTTCTTTCTTCTACTCATTCAGCCATTTAAATGAGCGTATGAAATGTTTGCCCGTATAGGCGTCGCGGTAAACCGTGGCAACAGCACGTTTCTCGCCTACAACTGTTTCATTGTTGTTAGGATGCAGAACCTGGGCTCCCACTATTACCGTGAAGAGATTGTTGCGGAAACTCACCAATTCTAGAAGCTGTGCCAGAATATCAAGCTCCAGCGTCTTCCTGCAGCATGTGTATAAAAAACCATCATCAGAGCCAGGCTCACTAACAAAAGCTGTCTGTGTTACATTATCCGGATCAAGATCCGGATAGATTTTTGCTAAGTCCAGGTTGGTTTTCTTAGTTTCATGTATAACATGCTTGATTGCCGTAGCTAAAGGATTATAAAACGGCGTTTGTTTGTTAGCAGAGGGCCCTGTTTTCATGTGCTCCGGCAGCCAGTCATATCTCGCACCTTCGACGGGATATAATTGTTTCAGCTCATAAGTCGACGAGCCGGTAACATAATCATTCGTATTAAACGCATCATACCACGACACATACGGTCCGCACTTAATCAAGACTTTTGCCAGGTTTTTCAGGGCGTCCGGATCGGGATCCCACCGTTGAGCAATTCCCGTCCAGTTAGTGTTCCTGTTGATTTTCAGATTATTCAGCACTGTCAACAGCGCATCCTCCTGGCCGGAACTGAGGCTGAACACTCCCTTTGCCGGCGCCAGCGTATTAGAGGATATGCCCAGCATCAACTGGTCAAGCAGGCCCGCGCCCTCCAGTTTATGCATAAGATTCGCAGTGAGATTCAGCGAAGCATAGTTCTTGACCGAGTTATCCGCTCCCGCATCCTCCAGACTGTCATAGACAGATCCGTACAGGGGACTGGAGCCGCGCATTGAAATAAAACCGAGTTCCGCGAGAGACTGCATGGGACCATCAGCACAGGGTATCGGCAAGCCTATCAAGCCTTCCCAGCATATCACCCTTAATTTTTCCGGATGCACCTTGCCCTTGTTCCTGATATTATTCGCCCGCCCCGAATAAGTCTTAGTGTCTCTACTCATAGATATTGTATTGTCGCTCATATACACTGTTGCGCTTTTGGTGATGTCCGGAGTCCTATAATCGATCTCCGGATAATACGGAAAGTACATTGCAGCCTGGTTACCTTCACAGAAAGGACGGATATCAAAGCTGTAATATCCCCACGAGGGCGAATGGTGTGACGGGGCCGGCATATTCATGGTATTCACGTAAGTAGTGGCATTTGTCGCGTGAGCAATTTGCGGAATAACCCACACAGTTCCCCACTGTACCCTGTTTTTAACATGATTATATCCCAAACTCGTATCAGGACTGCCAGCGACCAGATTAGGATTCCAATGATCCATGCTGCGATCATTAAGCGTCGGAGTAGCCCCGGGGAAACTGGAGCTCATATAACACACCAGATTAGTAGGATTTGCTACTTCACCCAGGTAGTTGGTCATCACAAAATTAGTAACCGTAACCCCGTTAGTATCTAACGGATAATTAGCCGGATCATCAAAAAGATCTTTCCAACCTTGCAGGTAACCCGGATATTGGCCTATCTCCAGATAGTTGGTCACGCCGTCCAGTGTTGTGTACGGAAATGTAATCGTACCTGAACCCTCCCCTGAACTGCCGGGAAAGGGGTTGCCGTGAAGATTACTATCATCCCCGAAAGTAACGGGCGACACATTATCAATCACACAGTTAGAATAAGCTGTTTCGATATACACAAGCTGTTTCTGCGGAAAATACATTTTGGTCAGCGGTATCTCCCATCTCCAGTTAACATACCCTTTTTTTACGCCGCCCGACTTTGTATGATCCGGGTAGGGTGAACCACCTCTGGAAGTTAGAAACCATCTGCCTTCAGCCCCGGAACTGATACGGCCAGATACATTGTAATCGTAAGCATACAATATGGCTTTGAATTCGCCGGCCTCGCATTTTTTGGGCACCTTATAATACCACACATCCATACACAGCTTATATTCATATGGCGGGACGCCTACCGTGCCCACCTCTTCGACCCATACCTCTTCCCATGTGGGGTTCGAGTCACTGTCGGGGGCAGTGCCATGCGGGACCCGATCCCTATCAAAGTAGTTATAAAGCCCCATAATCGCCTCTCCGGAATAAGTTGAACCGAACACACCGCTTTGATGATCATATATAGATCCTCTTTCATGTGAATCTGATGACTTCATGCCTGCCTTCCAGAAAATTTCGTCCAACGCCTCCTGATACTGATTGGTGGAATTGTCGTAGCCCCCATCTTCTCCAGCATTTATGTAACCGGGGTATTGCAGTTGCCAGGGATGACCAGGGGTCACAAAATTCCTAAATGCATTGATAGGATACTTTTTGAGTAAATTGGTTCCCGCATGCCGGTGGCCCAGAAGCTGTCTGCTCAAAAACCACACGTTGCGGTCAGGATCAAAAGAATAAGTGCACATGTTCGAAACCGGGCCGGTTAGATTGTTTTTCTGCAGCGCCGCCAGCTCTGTTATGCTCTCGTACCGGACATGCTTATCCCTGTCAGCAATAAATGCCGCTCCGTCCGATATTTCCGAAGCCTTGCCGGGATCGAGAAAAGTGAGATCCGTAATCATATTTGTGGTGGAATTTGAAACGGAATTACCGCCGCCTAAATAATTGGCGTCTACAAGGCCGGTCTGGTTTATCACCAGATATGACACGCGCCCGTTAGTTTTACCCTGCGAATCAACGATATTTTTCCAGTAGATAAAATTACCGCACTGCTGGGCCTGACCCAGCAGTGAACCGGGAACATTAGTCAGCGCCTCACCGGTAAGAAGATCGCTGCACGGATACTGTTGAGCAGGATCATATGACGGCAGTGCGTCGAAAATGTTCGGCACACTAAAGTCCGCATTATTGGTCACCGCCCAGCACGGGTAAACTTCACCTGACATTGTTTCATCTATATGATCCATAATCCTTACGAAAGAGGCTTGCAGCAGGTGTTCGGCGCGCACACCATGCGCATAGTTCCGCGCCGCAACCCGCTCAACACGCATGGAAATAGCAAAAGCCACGGCAAGCAGAGTAAGCACGGCAAGCAGACCAAGCACAATAATCAGCGCTACGCCGGCTCGCTTAGGGTCAGGCCGTTGAATCTCCTGTTCCGCCATTGGCAGATCAGTAAATTGCAAGGCCAGACCCTGTCTCGCTATTTGATTTACAGTATTTTTAGTTTTCATTGCTATATTCTCCAATTACTCAGGTTGTTTAGCCTGTAGGCTATCTGCCTCTCTCCTACTTATCCGTATATCCATGCCGGTTATGAAAATACACGCGGGTGGTATAGCGCCTGATGTTCCTGTCTACAAATTCCGCCTTATCAGCGTCATCGTTGCTCCACTTACTGGCCGCCTTAATCGAATCATCCTCATTGAGAACATCAAGCACAATGTCGACATACTCAGGCAAGCGGTTACTGTTGGCAGGAGAGGTAGAATCGTAGGAGTCCGAAAGCGTGCCGTTTTCGGCCATGGCATAAAACTTCAAGCTCGCCACATTCTCGGCGACAACAGCATTGGCGCCCGGTCTGCCAAGGTTTTTGCACCAATTCGGAGTCCCATAACAATGTACGGTGTTGTTGCTGACTATGGCGTCAGAATAATATCCCCTGATAAGCGCATATCTGTTGTTTATAGCACTGCCGCCATTATCTTTCATCTTACGGATCCAGTAATAGATTTCACGCGCAGTTCGATCTGAAACTGTCGAGTCGTGCTGGAGCGAAACAAATGCTGCTTCGCTGTTCACGCAATCGTACGATTTCAAGCTGTTTCTATCGTTCTGGATAAGAAACGATATGACATTGGTGACATCCCGAATTTCGTTTGAGCATGCAACTGCGTATTGAAGATCATGCGCCATCAGATTGAGCGCGGCCCTGCCCCATGCATTATTTTCCGCGCGGCCGGTGCCGAGACTCCAGCTTCTATCGCTTTCAATAAAGATCATCCCGACAACAGCCACAATCACCATCAGCACCGCCATTGCAACCAGCAACTCAATAAGAGTAAAGGCAGCCTGGTTTTTGACTCCTGGCTCCTGATTCTTAGTTGATATTTCAGATTTCATTTTTTCCGTCTTCCTTATCTCCGTTTCCCCGCGTCGCCGCATCGCCGTTTCACGAATTTGCGTTACAACGCAAATTCCTCTTATATGCTCCCCGGATTAGAAAATTCCGAATAAAACGGTATGTAATTAGTCGGATTACCGCTATCATGCGTGCGTCCGAATTCACCCGGCCATACCTTAAGATCAACTTCCACTCTACTGACAACAGTATTGGTACCTGACAGCGATTGACCGAGGGCCAACACACTGCCGTACACATCATCATCCGCGCCGCCCGTGTCGCTGTCATCGTATACCCCCGTATAATCAGTAATTTATGGTCGAACAACTGGAAGAAACTACAGAATGGCAATACGAATATCAGCGGAGCCTGGATTGTTGACTATGTGCCTGGTCAAATAGATCCTTGGACCGGTCTGCCTACAGCGGGCAGTTTTGAACAGGCCCAGGTCTGGACGACGAACGGGTCGTATCCCGGCAAACCTGGCCCGCACACGTATAGGTGCACGAATCTTACATTGCGTTCTTCGACTGAGGAACTCGAGAACCACGTGCTTCGTTACCAGTTAGGTGTCAACCTGGTCGTTACGCAGTATATATG
>JBHORK010000080.1:0-11036 GCA_042565725.1 Verrucomicrobiota bacterium | reverse complement strand
TCTGCCCGCAAGTTCCCCAAAAGCTCCTTGTCATGGACCTCCTCGGCCTGATCTCTCAGATCGATAAATCTAGGAACCGCCACGGCCGTAAGAATCGAAATGATTATCATTACAGCCACAAGTTCTATTAACGTAAAACCCTGAGAATTACTCATTTGTCACTACCCTTTTTCTTACTCTCCATAACCTTTAACTAATTGTAAGTATACCAAATTCTGCAATTTATGTCCAAAAAAAAAGGCCACCGTAAACGGCGGCCTTTTCTGTGAATTATGTAAGACAGATACTTATTTATTACTGAACGCCTGCCCAAGCTCCATTGGTGGGATCATAAGTTACCGTAGAACTCGAATGCAGCCAGCTTGTGGCATTGCCCGTTCCGGACATTCCCGCCCAGACTTCAGCTGCAGTCTCAGGCCAATAGTAGCCATACGCGTTGGTTGCATTACCAAGCGCATTGGTGGCCATCATTAGAACTGTCTCTGTTCTCAATTTCGCTATAAGTTCCCTGTCATGGGCCAGTTGGGCATCATCCGTCAGATCTATAAACATGGGAACTGCCACGGCTATAAGAATCGAAATAATTATCATGACAATCACAAGTTCTATTAACGTAAAACCCTGAGAATTATTCATTTTATTTCCTTTCTAGTAAAAACTTACGTTGATTACAATATACCGCAATCCTTCTGATACTATATAACATACTAAATATATCAAATTCTACAATTTATGTCAAAAAAAAACAGCTTTCTTCATGATGCAACCTTCCCTTGCCTCCAGTAGCCACCCCTTACCATAATCCTTCTCTTTCACTTTATCACTAAACTAACTTTGACATGTTCCACATCGGCATGAATATCGCCAGGGCGAGAAATAAAACCGCAACGCCTATCACAACCGTAATAATTGTTTCAACCATTTTAGAGAAGACCTTAAGTTCATATTGAATTTCCATGTCATATTGATCAACCACGTAGTCCAACATCTCATCGAGAGTTCCTGTTTTTTCACCGACACCTATCAGACTGGTCATAATCGGGGGAAATACCGTCATATTGCTGAATCCGTCAAAGATTGAACTGCCGTCTTCTATTTCTTTTCTGGCCCTTTCCGCTGATCTAATCAAATGTGTGTTGGCGACCGCGCCGGGTGCGATTTCCAGAGCCCGCAGTACGGGAACCCCGTTTTTTACCAACATAGCGAAAATGCGCGCAAAACGGGATATAATAATTTTGCCGTATAATACGCCTGTAACCGGAAAATTGAACTTTTGTTTATCAAATGCCAGTCGAAAAGACGGAACTTTTAACAGGAAGAAAAAAGTTACACTTGCGCTTATAATGACACCAATCAATATCGGCCAATAACTCTGCAGCCAGTCATTTCCGGCAACCAGCATCCGTGTCGGCAAAGGAAGCGCTACTGCTGATTTCGCGTACATTCTCGCGAATTGAGGTATTACCCATATTATCATAATCGTAGCTGCTACGATCATTGCTCCAATAACTGTCAGAGGATATGAGATCGCGGATATTATGCTCCTTCTGATTTCCAGCTCGCGTTCCATCCAATCGGCTATACGTAGAAGCGCCTGGACTAAATCGGCGCCAGACTCTCCGGAAACCACAATGCTTACATATTGCGAAGAAAAAACTCCAGGAAACTCAGCCAACGCTTCGGACAAACGAGACCCGCCGGTAATGCGGCGGGTGACATCTTCCAGAATTTGTTTTAATGCTTCATTAGCCGTTTGCCGTTTCAAGGCTTCCATAGCTTGCAGAATCGGCACGCCGGCTCTCAGCATGGTGCTGAGTTGACGGGTAAAGACAATAATGTCTTCATTCTTTACTTTGGGACCAAATATTCCTTGATGACGATTGACTTTCTTTTCAGTCGCTATGCCGATTTTAATAGGAAGTAATCCATCAGCTTCAAGAAGTTGATACGCATCATTATCGCTGCCAGCGTGAATCGTTCCCTCGATTACCCGGCCTGCCATATTACGTGCACGATATTGATAAGTACGCATCTTTCTATTTCGGATTTCGGATTTCGGATTTCGGACCTCCCGATATCGGATTTACGATATCGGATATCGGAGTTATTTGTTCTTCCTTGCTGTTTTGATTGACGAAACGACGATTGAGAGAATTTCGTCTGCCTCATTGTACAAATCGGATATATGCTCTTGTTTCATGAAATCGGCTTCGACGATCAATTCCATCCAGTACATCGATTCATCCGCTTCTTCCTCGACTGTGCCCATTTTGTTAATAAAGTCTGCTGTTTATTTTGCACGTTGAGCTGCTCGGTAATTAGCGCCAACGCTTGTTCCCGCCCTCAAGAGCTGATTTCTTATCACCCGCCCGATCGGGGTATCGGGCAGTGCATTAGCCAATTTGATCACACGCAACGCAAACGCTTTCGTTCTCTCCCTCAATTCATCTTTCTTCATTTCTTACTCCGCATTTCAAGCTCGGAAATCGGAACGGGGAACGCGGAATGTTTCCATCCTAAATTCATCGTTCTTCATTTCTTACTCCGCGTTCCGACTTCCGCGTTCCGCGTTCCGACTTCCGATATCCGCTATCCGTTATCCGCTATCCGCTATCCGTTATCCGCCATCCGCCATCCCATATCCGATATCCACAATCCGCAATCAATTGACTCCAAACTTCTCAGATGCCTCCAGAACAAGATTGGCGTCAACTTCGTCTGATTTTTTCGCGGAACCCATAGCGAGGCTTACATCGCATAAGGTATTTATTCGCCGCGGGATACCACCCGAGTTTGTATGTATAAGATTCAATGCGTCGCTCGTAAACAAACTCTTTTTCTTATTACCGGCAACTGTCATGCGTTTTTGAATATATTCAATGGTATCCTCTTTTTTGAAATGGCCGATCGTACAGGTAATGGGTATGCGTTGGGCCAGTTGTTTGAGGCCCGAAACTCGATCTGCCAGTTCAGGATGCCCAACAAGAAGAAGTGTTAACAAAAATTCATCTTTACTTTGAAAATTCAGCAGAAGTCTGGTCGTCTCCAGCACAGCGCGGTTATCAATCATATGAGCTTCGTCAATGCTAATAACTGTGTGCTTGCCGTCTCGAGCATTTTCTTTTAATGCTTTTTCAATAATTTCCATCATAGAGTCGGCGAGCAGGTCCGATTTGTTCACTGGCAATTCAGTATCTGTTATTTCCCGCGCGACCGCGCGCAGGAGATCCAATGGTGTCATCTCAGGTTGAGCGACACATGAGACGGGAAGGCTCGATTTCCCGATTTGCTGAAAGAGAACTCTGGAAAGCATCGTCTTGCCGCAGCCATACGCTCCAGTCAGCATGGCGCCGCCCATTTTCTCATTAACCGCGTAAGTCAACTTCATGAGTGCTTCATCGTGTTGAGTGGAATGATAATAGAAAGCTGGATCAGGTGTGTTCTGAAACGGGCGTGTTTTTAATTTCCAATATTCTTCGTACATGATTTCAAACGGGGAACTCGGAACGGGGAACTCGGAATGTTCCCTGCCAGAGTTCAGCTCCTCTTTTAAATGGATTTAATTGATACTACAGTCATTTGTTTTTTCTTAAATTTATCTTTCTTCGTTCCAAACTCCGCGCCTTCTTATCCTGTACATCCTGTTAATCCTGTCTAAAACTCTCCCTCAGACTTCCGACTTCCGCGTTCCGACTTCCCCGTTCCGACTTCCGACTTCCGACTTCCGCGTTCCTCGTTCCGCGCCTTCTTATCCTGTACATCCTGTTAATCCTGTCTAAAACTCTCCCTCCGACTTCCGCGTTCCCCGTTCCGCGTTCGTACTCAGCCAGCTCGCAACTTTTAATTTATAATCATTGAGATCCAGGCTGACCGTTTCCGGAACTTCCTCCACTTTTTCTTCAATGGATATTTCTTCCTTTTCGGGTTGTTTTATTACGGGTTTCGATTCCACTACGGTTTCCAATTCAGTAATACGGAAAACCTCATCAATAGTGGTAATTCCTTTTTTAACTTTTTTAAGACCCTCTTCCATCATACTGGTCATGCCGTCCTGCTGTGCTTGAGCCCGTAAACGTTCTGTCGGCACATTGCGGGAAATCAATTCGGCCAGCTTGGGAGAGACCGTCAATAATTCGAACAGGGCGATTCGGCCGCTGTACCCGGTTTCTCTGCAGTGTGAGCAGCCTTTCCCTTTCCAAATTGTATCAGGCAATTCTACCGTTAAAGAGGATAATCTTTTGCGAAGGCTTTTGGGAAGTTCATACGTTTCTTTGCATTTCTGACAGATACGCCTGGCCAGTCTTTGCGCGATTATACCCACAAGCGAAGATGACAAAAGAAACGGTTCAATATTCATATTGGTCAGTCGAGTTATCGCTCCAGGAGCGTCATTTGTATGAATGGTTGAGAAAATCAAATGGCCTGTTAAAGCGGCCCGGACGGCTAATTGCGCTGTCTCCTGATCACGTATCTCACCGACCATAATAACATCAGGATCCTGCCGAAGGATACTTCTTAAGGTGGAAGCAAACGTAACATGCGCCTTCACATTTACCTGAACCTGGCTGATCATTTTTATCCGTTGCTCCACAGGATCCTCGATGGTGATAATATGGCGCTCCGGAGATCTGGCCTTATCCAGCATGGCGTACAGCGTAGTGGATTTGCCGCTTCCAGTTGGACCTGTGATCACAATCATTCCATGCGGGCGGCGGATCATTTGATCTATTTCCGAAAGCGAAGATTCCGGAACGCCCAGATTCTCCAGGGAAATAGCCATCACTTCTGTATCCATCAACCGGATAGCAACGTTCTCGCCATGGATTGTCGGCATACTTGAAACACGTGCTTCAATTATGCGTCCATCGATATCAGTCTGAAAATGACCGTCCTGCGGAATTCTGCTTTCAGCGATATCCATATTGCTCATGACTTTAACCCGGGAAATGATAAAGGGATGGAGATACTTTGGCGGGGGAGGAATTTCGTATAAAATGCCGTCTACCCTGAACCGGATTTTCAGACTGCTCTCATCAGGATCAATGTGGATATCACTGGCTCGGTCTCGAACCGCCTGGGCCAGAATTAAGTCAACCAGTTGACTTACCGGTGATTCTTCGGTTTGAGCTATATTTTGCTGTGCAGTAATGTTTTGCGTGCCGGGCACCGCACTTTCACTGATCTCCTGCAAAAAATCTTTCACCATCCCGCTGCTTCCATAGGCACGATTAATCGCTTCGCGGATGTCTTCCCGTGTGGCCAGACAAAGTTGGATATTGTGTTTTGAAACGGCCGCCGCCTGATCCATCATCATAATATCGCCCGGATTCGCGACAGCCAACGTTAAAGACTCACCAATAGTAAACAGCGGAAACACCTCAAGCTCCCGAGCCGTCTTCTCATCAATAAGCGAAACAACCAGAGGATCACAGGCATAGCTTTTTAAGTTAACAAAAGGAACACCATATATAGCCGCTAATTCCTCATAAACGACCGCTTTGTCTAAAAGATTCAGGCTGACAATAGTCTCAACTAATATTCCATTGGACTCCCCGCATACGCTAACGGCTTTTTTCAGATCTTCATTGGTTAACAATCCTTTTATCAATAGCCGTTTTGCCAATTCATCATTAGGCCACGGTAACCGGTATTCGCTTATATTATCCACCTTGGCTTTTTCAGATTTGCCCGATGCTTTGACAAGCCGGGAAGCATCAGCGGAAGAGTCGTTTGTTTCATTCATGAAAAATCTCCATCCACATAAGCCGGGAACAAATATGCCGCCCTTTTATTAATGCTTATTCTGATTCCGACAATAGTCGCGAGATCGTTTCTAACAGTTCGTCGGCTTTGAAAGGTTTTGTCATGTAGGCATTGGCGCCTACTGCCAAACCAGTATCTTTGTCATCCTGCTGAGATCGGGCAGTCAACATTATAATTGGGATTTTCCTGTGTTTTTCATCGAATTTTAAGAGCCTGGCAACCTGATATCCTTCCATCTTAGGCAGCATAAGATCAAGGATAACTAAATCCGGACTTTGATTTCGAGCCGTCTCCAGCCCCACAGCTCCATCCTCAGCCTCAATGACCTCATAGCCGTTTGCCTCCAGCCGCATTCGAACACCCTGCCTGAATTCCGGCTCATCTTCTACCAGCAGAATTTTCTTCTTATCACTCACCATTTCCCCCCCTCCCGATATCGGATATATGATATCGGATATCGGAGCTATTTGCGTTTCTTTGCCGTCTTGATTGACGAAACGACGATTGATAGAATCTCGTCCGCTTCATTGTACAAGTCGGATATCTTCTCTTTTTTAATAAGGCCGACATCAATGATCAACTCCATCCAGTACATCGACTCATCCACTTCTTCCTCTACCGTTCCCATTTTACTGATAAAGTCCGCGGTTGATTTGGCACGTTGGGCTGACCGGTAATTAGCACCAACGCTTGTGCCGCAGCGAATAAACTGGTTTCTGATAACTCGTCCCACCGGAGTATCAGGTATTGCCTCACACAGATGGATTACTCGCAAAGCAAACTGCTTTGTCCTCTTTTTCATCTCCCCCTTATCCATGCTGCCCCCTCCCATTCCACTATCCGATATCCCATGTCCGCCATCCGATATCGTTTCATCTTTTCCTTCGCTCAATTCCCAGTAATGTTACCACCTTCCGAATCAAATCATTAGATGAAAATGGTTTTACGAGATAATCATCCGCACCTTGCTCTCCCAGTTCTTTGAGTGACTCAACATCTCCCGACATCAAAAGGACTTTTCCGGAATTTCCGGGCATACTATCTTTTAATGATGCCAGAACTTGCTCCCCTTCAATTTCAGTCAAGTGGACATCAAGGATAACAAGATTCGGATTGAACTGTCCAGAAATGATTAAAGACTCCAGTCCGCTCAGTGTAGATTTCACTTCGATATTCAAATTAGAGCTTTTCAACATCTGCGTAATCAAGTGGACAATTCTTGCTTCATCATCCACGACAAGCACGCGATATGGAGCCTCTTTTTCATAGACAGGAAGCGTAAACGAAAAGCGACTGCCTTCCCCCGGCGTACTGTCTACAGAAATATAACCTCCATTCATCTTTACAAGCTCCTTTGTGATCGACAATCCCAGTCCCGTGCCTTTGGCCCCGGGCCCGTTATTGCGACCAACCTGGATGAATGGCTCAAATATCTTTTCCTGCGCTTCAGGCGAAATACCTATTCCGCTATCCTCGACGCAGACAGTTAGAAACTGCCCTCCATGTTGACAGCTTATGGTGATTGTTCCTCCTTCCGGTGTGAATTTCTGAGCATTGCCAACAAGATTTGTCACCACCTCTCGAATGCTTTCAACGTCGTAACAGGCGGCAGGCAAATCATTGGGAACTTCCAATAATAGTTCCTGTTTCCTCGACTGGCATGTTACCAGAAAGTCTTCATAACATTCTTTCAGTAATTGAGCTATATCGGCTCTCTCACGATTAAGTTCAATTTTTCCCGCTTCAATCCTCGCCAGATCCAGCATCTTATTGATGAGCTCGGTAATCCTGTCACAATTCTTTATGGCGGACTGCAAACACTCCTTTTGCTTCTCGGTCAACGGCCCTGCGACCTCATCGCTCACCAGGGAAACAAATTCCCGGATAATACCCAAAGGTGTACGCAACTCATGTGAGACCTCGGCAACAAACTGGGACTTCGTTTCATTCAGCTCATGTAAATGCGCAAGAGCATCCTTCTCATCTCGCTTATGTCCGGTAATATCCCTCGATATGCCGAAGATACCAACAATCTTGCCATCGTTATCAAGTATAGGCATTTTTGTAGTAGAAGCCCAGCTTTCCGGAACACCAGGACGTATTGAATTCTCCTCCTTTGCTATCATCGGCTCACCCGATTTAATAATCGTCTGCTCATCGGCATAAAACTCATCCGCATTCTCCTTCGGATAGAAGTCATGATCCGTTTTGCCAATCGCTTCTTTAGGATCGCTCAACTCATACACATTCGCCATGGCCTTGTTTATTCTAATAAACCGGCTTTCAGCATCTTTAAAATAGATATAATCAGGAACATTATTCATAAGTATCTGCAGGAAGTTACTTTCTTCTACCAATTTATCCTGCAGCTGTTTCTCATCACTGAGCTTGTGCTTGAGAAAATACGTTACGGCACGCCATTCCCGCAATCGACGAATGGTAAACCAGCTCATGGCAAAAGCAAATATATAGAAAGAGATGAAAATTTCATCTATCTGAGTGTCTCTTAAAAACCTCGTCCATTCGTACAGCTGTTCATAAGCATCAAAAACTGAGGCAAAGATGTAGGAAGCTATTGTGAGAACTGTAACTGCAACAAAATCACATACCGTTTGTGTTCTCCGCTTGTGTTCTTCTGAAGAAAAATTGTTGTTTTCCAGGTTACTCATAACATCGTTGACCACGTACCGTTATTTTCGCATGCGGGATTGAAAAGCGCTTTACTTCAGGGCCATTACTTTCGCAATAGCCTTTCGCAATTCTTCTTGTGTTACAGGCTTGCTCAAAACAAAATCCACGTCAGGAGGAAGTTCCCCTTTGTCCTTCATAATATCGCCGAATCCTGTCGCCATAATAACCCGCACCTTTGAATCAATTTCTTTGATGGCCATTGCCAACTGATCGCCGCTCATGTCCGGCATTGCGCGGTCTGTGATCACGAGATCGAAGTGTCCCTTCTGGAATTTTCTCAGCCCTTGACCTCCTGCTTCCGCCGTTTCGACAGTATGTTTCTGTAATGTCAAATAGCGTGTCAGGAGGTTATGAGTCCACAAGTCGTCGTCAATAATAAGAACATGCAGAGCAGGTACCGATATAACAGCTTCGGGTTTCGTTTCTGCCTTCTCAGGGACAGGCGCCTGCTCCGGCAATCTAAACACAACGGTTGTACCTTTACCAGGCTCACTCTTACCAATATCAATTGCGCCGCCATGGCGCCGAATGATGCCATAAGACAGCGCAAGGCCCATACCTGTGCCATGCTCGCCTTTAGTTGAAAAAAACGGTTCGAAACAACGCTGTTTCACCTCTTCATCCATGCCTGTGCCAGTATCGCATACCTCCACACTGACCCATTTGCTGTCTGCTCCGGCACAAATAGTTAATGTTCCGCCATCCGGCATTGCATCTACTGAATTCAGAATTAGATTGATCAACACCTCACGAAGCTGAAATTCATTGCCGCTCACCGGCGAAACCGTTTGGATGTCCTTCTTGATCTTAACCACAGCACCCTTGGCTTCCATCTCCTCCTTCCATTTCGGCCGCGTAAGGGTGACAGAGGACTCAATCACCTCAGTGACATCAACCGAAGTATATTCATCTTCATCGTGAGGGCGGTAAAAATCGCGTAAGCGGCGGATGGCCTGTGTCGCATCTTGAGCCGCAGAGTGAATATCAATCAGCATTTTGGTTGTTTCTTCCCTGTCATCTAACAACTCATCACTGTTTAACAGCAACTCACTGAAGCCCAGAATAGGCATCAGGGTGTTATTGAAGTCATGCGCAATGCCGCTTGCCATCTGTCCAAGCGCGCTTAGACGCTCATGTTGGATGATTTGCCGTTGCGCACACCTGAGTTCGACGAGAGTGTCAGACAAGCGCATGTTCGCATCCCGAAGATCCTGCTCAATCTTTTCGCGATTAGCTTCTAATGCTTCTAATTCAGCAATTCGTTGCCGCCGTTCCGTCAATTCCTGTACGAGTTGCTCTTTTGTCTTATTATCCTTCATCTTGTTCCACTCCTTCCAACAGACTCAGATTGTTTTTATCGTGTAGTAAAATGCAATAAGAAATCTACGAATCAAAATAAAGCAATTCTTTTATAATTTTACCAGTTCTCTGATGAAAAAACAACCGAAATAGTCTAAGAGGAATTTGCGCTACAGGCGGGCGGCTGGGGTTGAATCAGGATCAATCGGATTTCGGCTTTAATGGCCGAACAGACAGGGTCGACCTTTTTATTTTCAGTGAGCGCAAGGGCTCGACATCCTCCACATCATCTTTGTGCACCATAATTCTAACTGTATCCGTAAAAGCGCGATCAGAATACTCCCTGGGAATCGTCAAAAGATCTTCAGAGCTTTCTGACAAACATTCTTCAAATCGGAAAATAATATCTCCTAAACGAATTTCATCACCAGTACGGAGGTTGTAGGTAGTTATTTTATTGTTATTAACAAAAATGCCGTTCGAACTGTTCAAGTCCTCTATTACGCATACACTTGGCATATTATTAATTTTCGCCTGATGCCTAGACACAAACTCAGACATGAGCTGGATGTTGTTATCGCTATCCCTGCCAAACGTTGTCGTCCCTTCTTTGAGCGGCAACGGCTCTGAAATACCTGTGGAAACAGGAACAAGCCTGCAATTCATGTTACATTCCCCGTTTTTTGATTTAGATTCACTGACGTTGCAGGCGGGTCAACCATCAACCATCAACCATTAACCATCAACCATTAACCATCAACCATTATTAGACATCCAGCACATCATCCATCAATTCCCCGAATGTCTGAACACAAAAATCCTGTTTTCTTACTATGGCCTCACAGTTTCTACTCAATCTTTTGATTTCCTTATCTGAAATATGTACACCCGTAATCACAACAACGGGGATATGGGCAGTGTCTTTGGTTCCCTTCCATTTTTCCAGAATATCCCAGCCGGTTATACCACTGGGTAAAACCAAATCCACAATGGCCAATACAACGTTCTTGAAATTCTTATCCATTTCCTCCAGAGCTTTAAATCCGTCTAAAGCGATAATAACGTCATACCCGCGCGCTTTCAGGACCTTGTCCAGTATCTGGCATATGAGCGGATCGTCGTCAACTACCAGTATTTTTTTTCTTTGCTGAGCACTAACCATTCTTCGCCATTCCCCTTTCAAACCTTATGCAACATACTTAGTAATATATCACACGAAATGCATTTTGACAATTATTGAACTTGTTTTCTTATAAAAATTATGGAAGAAGCTTCTAACCTGA
>JBHORK010000007.1:0-64168 GCA_042565725.1 Verrucomicrobiota bacterium | reverse complement strand
TCTCCGGACTACAGGATTCAGCAACACACTTCAACACAAAAGAATTCGCCGTATTTATATTGATTTTGCCGGATCCATATATTGTTATATGTTGCTCAAGTTTCGAGAATAAAACATCCACTACCCCCTTGACCAACAATAACTCATGTATGGATTCAAACTGAGCATTATGGCATGAATACGGCGAACTCAGGGCGGAATAGTAGCTGTTTTCTGCTCCACCTGTCAATATTTCATCATCTCCATCGCGCCAATCAATAATCGAAGCGGCTATATCAGAAGCCTCCATCGGAGTTATATTACCAGCCAATTCAATAAGCGATTTAAGAAGGCTCAAATCAGCTTTATTTATATTAATTCTGCTTTCTTCATCAATAAGACCATAGCGTATCTCGTCATCTTTATACGGTAAAACCACACTCCTGCTGATGGTAAAACTTCCCTCTTTAAGATTAAAGTCCCGGAATATTTCCTCGTTATCGCCCCAAACTTCAATCAATCCGTCCCAATCGTTGGTATCCGACAATAGCCCCATTACAGCTCTTTCGGCCCCGGCCTTAGCCAGATATCTGGTAGTGACCCTTGACTTCAGCTTGGTCGCCAACATCAAATCAGCTGAAACAATACTCGCCACAGCTATAGACAAAGCCGCAAGGAAAAATAATGTCCACAGCGCAAGAATAAGAACGCTGGCAGCATCCGAAGAGGTCCCTTGTATATCTCTGTTTCTGCCGGCTCCGCATAACCTGTGATGTTTCGAGATGCTATGAGATGTTATAAACCGTCGATAGCGTTGGAGTATTGGAGCATTGGAGTATTGGAAAGAAAAAAGATTTTTCCTTAGCTGCCTCAGCATTACTCCACTACTCCAGCACTCCAAATTCATTATGTTTATTCCCTTCAAAAGCTTCGGCATTCGTCTACCCGCACACTTGCAAAAACCCCTTGTTCTCGAATGTATACACCTGGATCATTTTATATTTACCGGTAATGATATTGTTCTTCCAATTATGGTCCTGTCATTGAAGTCACCAAACATAAGGTCTATTCTCACGGCAACAGGGTAATTTGTTTTACTATCCCAATCATCCAGAGCATTCATGGCTTTGCCGTCTTCCGAACAGGCGAAATATTCCAGCTTTACATCTCTCAAGCCAGCTATAATTTTTTCGGAATTCATATCAACAGGCTCATCTTCCGGATAAATCCATTCACTCCTGAAAAGCGCCTTTTTATCTTTGTTAAAGAAATATTTTATTGTGCCGATTCGTTGTGTTTCCTGTGGCATCTCTTCTGTTCCGGACAAAGGGAAGGAACCTTCAACTAATGCGGGGAAGGACATACTGGCCGATTCCCCACTGAAACTGACATCGTAAAAGGGAAAACTATTCACCAGATCTTTTTCCATAACTTCCAGCGTAATCAACGCTTCCGCTTCGACTTTATTCAATTCTCTTGCTCTGTCCCAAACACGGATTCCGCCGCTAAAACATGCGGCAATAACGGCGGTAACTACCGCGAGAATGGAAATAACAACCAACAGTTCAATAAGAGTAAAAGCGTGAAGCGTGAAGCGCCTGCCCGCCGTCTTGTCCGCCGTAGCCTTGGCGAAGGCTGGTGAAGCGTATTTCGCATCTCGTACCGCCACGTCACCTGCGGTATGGCAAGCCTGAAACCTGCCTGCCTGCCATCTTGTCCGCCGTAGCCTTGGCGAAGGAGGAAGCCTTGGCGACGGCGGGAAACCTGAAACCTTAAACCTCAATATCATTGCCCCTTACTTGTTCTTATATATGTGGTTATCGAATATTTTCTTTTCGAATCCTCACGCCACACTGTCAGACTAACTTCATTAAGACTGCATGATGTCCCGTCGGCTACAGTCTGGATATCAGTTAGACCAGAAATCCGCTTTACATGAAGTTGCCAGAGAAAATCTCTATAGGACCGTTGAAACCTACCTCTCGATAATCCTGTGTTGATTTCACCCTTATTGAACGTCTGCGTTTCCAGATCGGCCATTTTCTCCTTCATCAACATAGTTGCCAGCATCGTGTCACGGGAGATACCTAGATGGCAAACGGAAGCATCCAGAGCCTGAAGAACCGTCACAATGCCAACCGACAGTATTACAATAGTAACGAGAACTTCAATAAGGGTGAAACCGGTTTGACGGAAGGATGTTAAAGCAATAGGCGCAATGGAACGGCGAAACAGCGGAGTTGAATGTTCTCCTTTATCTCTTCTCATGGGTTGTTTGATCCGCGTACCGGTTCTACTCTTTCCAATTGGTAACATTGTCACTGTTGTCTTCTTCATTCGGGCCGAATGACCAGATATCCAGGAACCCCACATTATGTACACCTGGATACGTGTATTGATATGGCCGATCCCATGGATCAAAAGGTTCACTCTCAAGATAAGGGCCTTTCCAGTCTTTGGCCGACGGGGGTTTCCTCATCAACGCATTAAGGCCCTCATCTTTCGTCGGAAACTTACCATTATCAAGATAATAACATTTTAACGCCGTTTTTATGCCTGCTATTTCACCTTCGGCGATTTTCATCTTAGCATCATCCCCGCGTGTCCAGAGCCTGGGTAACACCATTCCGGCCAACGCCGCAATAATTATTACAACAACCATTAGTTCAATCAGGGTAAAGGCACTTTCTCGGGTTGTTTTCATTCGTATTCCTCCAGATATTTAATCCTATAAACGACATTTGAAATTCAGAAAGCGTATAAAATGATTGTAAACAAAGGAATTTCTTTAATTATAGCCCCGTCATCCGACGGGGAATGCTTTCTGAATTTCAAACCCTGCGGGGTTGCCGATTTTGTTGCATTTGTTGCGTTCTTCGTTATTCAGCATAGATACTATAGCTGAACAACGAACGCCTTGCAACTACAACAAACCCCGAAGCAAGTACGGGATGCAAGCACTTGGCAACTGCCGAATATAGGTTAATCCATGCTTTTTCCATGCCTTCTATATTACGTGATAAATCAAGATAAGTAAATCGAGGAATTTGCAAAGAAACTTTCCTTATTTCAAGCCCCAAGCGAAGGGATATGCTCTTCTGCAGGCCTAGCGAGTCTTCGAGCTCCAGACAAAGAAGAGCATATCCCGAAGCGCCATCACATTCCTGTTCCAAGTTCGAATATCGGCAGAAGCATTGCGGCGACAATGAACCCGACCACTACCCCGACTACCAGGATAAGTATCGGTTCCAGAAGGCTTGTTACCAGCCTTGTCTGCTGATCCACTTCTTTTTCGTAGAAAGAAGCAATCTCCGTAAGAGACTCGTCTAAACGTCCCGCCTCTTCGCCCACAGCAGCCATGCTGGCCACAAAAACAGGAAAATAGCGTGCTCTCTTCAAACCCAAAGAAAGAGGCTGACCCTGAAGAACCGTCTGCTGACGGATTTCTTCTACTTCGTCCTGTAATATCGCATTGCGCAGTGTGTTCGCGCTAAGAGACAGGGCTGTGTCGATCGGAATACCCGCCTCAATCAACAGGGAAAGTGTTCTGGCAAAACCGGCAATATCGGCTTGCCTGATAAAGCGGCTGAGCAGAGGTATATGCAATTTGATCCTGTCAAAAAAAGTTCTGCCTTTCTCCAAAGAAGCAAGCCGTTGAAGAACAACAAAGAACAAAACCCCGATAATTACCATCCAATACCAATAGTCAGAAAAAAAATTACTTGTACCTATAAGCATTCTTGTCGGCAACGGCAGATCTTTAATGTCCTTGAACAAAGTCACAACTTTAGGCAGAAAGAAAGTGAGAAGAACAAAAACAGTAGTTATTCCAGCTGCAACTATCAACAACGGATACGCAGTGGCGGCCTGTATTTTTCTTTTTATTTCTTCTTCCTTTTCATGCGCTTCAGCCAGACGCAGAAGAATAGTATCCAGAACACCGCCTGATTCGCCCGCACGCACCATACTAATATATAATTCCGTAAAGAGGCTCGGATATTTTGAAAGCGCCTCGGACAACATATTGCCGTCACGGATAGTATTCTCCAGATCCTTCACTATCTTTTGGAAACCGGAACTTTCAGTCTGCTCACTGATAGTGGAAAGGGCCCTGAGGATAGGCACGCCGGATTTTGTCAGACTGGCCAATTGGCGTGTAAAAACAACGACATCTCTCTGGGTAACTCGCCGACGGCCCGGGATATATTTCGTTTTATAAGCCTTAATCTTCTTTTCGCGGATCCACACAGGGCTATAGCCCATCGCGTCCATTTCAGCTACTGCAGCAGACTTGGATTCAGCATCAATTTCACCTTCAACAGTCTTTGTCGGCCCATCTTTAGCTTTGTATATATATTTAGGCATATATTCCCCTTCGCCCAAATCCTAAATTCTGATTTCTAAACTCTAAACAAATCTAAAATTCTAATGCTCAAAACCACTAACTGTTTTGACTATTTGTATTTTGGTCATTTGATATTGTTTAGGATTTCGAATTTCGATATTAGGACTTCCGCTTACGGGTTACATATTTGTAACACGTATCACTTCCTCAGCCGAAGTTATACCTTTTTCGACCTTGTCCCAGCCATCCTTAGCCAAAGTTGTCATGCCGAGAGAATCAGCTACTTCCCGAATCATTTTTGCAGAAGCTTTATCAAGAATCAGTTTTTGTATTTCTGACTCAAGAGGCAAGAACTCGCAAATAGCTATTCGTCCGTGGTAACCACTGTTGTTGCAGCTTCGGCATCCGCGTCCCCTGTACATGACTTTGCCTTCTGCTTCATACTTCTCCTTGCAATTCTCACATATAACCCGCACAAGTCTCTGCGCGATAAAAACTTCAACTGTAGACGTTATGAGATACGGATCTATGCCCATATCAATAAGCCGCACGGCCCCGCCGGCAGCATCATTGGTATGCAATGTGCTCAGAACCAGATGTCCTGTCATTGCGGTTTGAATTGCAATTTCCGCCGTCTCCCTGTCTCTGACTTCTCCAACCATCATTATATCAGGATCATGTCTAAGCATACTGCGCAATGCCCGTGAAAACGTTAATCCTATCTTGGTATTGATCTGAGTTTGAGTAATGCCTTTCAATTCATACTCCACCGGCTCTTCAATTGTTATAATCTTTCGGTCTCTTGTGTTTAGACGGCTCAGAGAGGCATATAACGTAGTACTCTTGCCGCTCCCGGTAGGTCCGGTAACAAAGATAATTCCATGCGGACTGGATATGAAACCTTCAAGTGCGTCCAGGTGTTTTTTCGAAAGGCCTAGTTGACTCAAATCGAAGAGCATCGCCGCAGGCAGAATACGAATAACAATATCTTCCCCATGCATGGAAGGAACAACAGAAATGCGCAGATCGTATTGTTTTCTTTTAATGCTTACTCGCGCCCGCCCATCTTGAGGAAGGCGTCTTTCCACGATGTTCAGGTCGGACATTAACTTTACTCGCGATACGATAGCGGGATAAAGCAATCTGATGTTTTTTGGAACACTGGTGTCGTACAGCACACCATCGATTCTGCGTCTTACGGAAACGCCTTCCCTATTGACTTCAAAATGAATATCAGTAGCCCTGTCATTAATCGCTTCCTGCAGCAACTGGTTCACCAGCCTTACGACCGAAGCATCCTCAGCCATTCTTTCCAGATCATGAGATTCCTCAGTGATAACATTCTGGTCACGATCCGGAGAATCAGCCAGAATTCGCTCCACTGTATCAGCGCCAACACCATAATGTTTTCTTAAAGCTTCAAGAATGTCTCTTTTACAGGCCAATATTCTTTCAACATGAAAACCCAGATTAGTTTCAATGTCTTCGGCCGGCGCCATGTCGATGGGATTAGAAACCGCTATAGTCAAAACACCGGATTCGAGCCGAACAGGCACGATTCTGTAGTGGGAAGCCAATTTAGCAGAGACACTCTTGACCGCTTTTTCTTCAATTACAGTTTTTTTCAGATCAGCAAACTCTATCCCATGCTGTTCCGCCAGAATCTTCAACAGGTCTGCCTCGCTGACAAAGTTTCCGTGGACCAGCACTGTGTTCAGAGGTTCACGTGTTTTTTTGGAGATCTCCAGGGCCTCTTCCAGTTGTTCCCGTGTCAGCAGGTCTCTCTCAAGAAGTGTTGTTTCAAGTTTCATAGTCGGTTATCGGTTATTGGTAAAATAACATTCCACTGCCCCATTAACAATCAACTAATAACGAATAACTATTAACTGCATTTATTCTATTTTTCCTATCATATAGAATTCATCTTCCGGTTTATCATCCGTTTTGCCGTCAATAATCATTTCAATGCTGTCCAGAGTCTCGCCAACTTTAACATATTGTCCTTTTCTGCCAGTGAAAGACTCGGCGACAAACATCGGCTGGGTCAAGAAATTCTGAAGCTTACGAGCTCTTTCGTATAATGTTCTATCTCCTTTGGACAATTCATCCAAGCCGATAACTGCAACAATTCTTTTAAGTTCATCATATTTTGTAAATATTCTTAGCACTTCCTGAGACACGTCAAAATGCCGCTGGCCCACTATTGAAGAATTCAGATTCGAACAGGATGAGGTTAACGGATCAATTCCCGGATACAGTCCAAGCTGAGTTCGTTCTCGAGAAAGGACCATAACTGCGTCAAGGTAGCTGAAAACCGCAACCACAGCAGGATCCGTGGTATCATCCGCAGGAACATAAACTGCTTCGAAGGCCGAAACTGACCCCTTGATTCTTTCATGCACATCACCCACCTCGGAACTGAGAGTCGGCTGATAACCGGTTTCCGAAGGTGTCCGACCGAGCAGGGTTGATATTTCCGCACCTGCCTGAACAAAACGAAATACGTTATCAATAAAGAGCAGCACTTCCCTGCCGGTAGACTGAAGGTATTCGGCGAGAGTAATACCTGTTAATATCACGTTGAATCTGGCACCGGGCGGTTCGTCCATCTGCCCAAAGGCCATCATGATTTTATCGAGAATACCAGCCTGCTCAAATTCATAATAAAGCTCATTACCTTCACGGATACGTTCACCAACACCAGTAAAAACACAAGCTCCTTCATGTTCCTCTACGATATTATGAATTAACTCCATGATAAGAACGGTTTTCCCGCAGCCGGCCCCTCCAATAACCCCCGTCTTGCTTCCTCTGACCACAGGGAAAAGAAGATCCACTACCTTTATGCCGGTCTCAAGTACTTCAATTTCTGTTCCCGTTTTCACAGTCATATCCATTTCAACCTTAGATGTATCCTTGTGGATCGGCGCGAATTTTTCACAATTTATAGGCCCCTTACCGTCTATCGGCTGACCCATGACGTTAATTATCCTTCCGAACAACTCATCGCCAACAGGTATGGTCAGCATGGTGCCATTTGCTACTGCAGGCGCATTCCTTTGCAAATTGAGAGTAGAAGTCAATGAGACACACCTGGCCATATTACCTTCAAGATGCTCAGCCACCAGAAGCACGACCTCTCTCTTATCAAATGTGATCGCCTTAATGGTCTCGTGCATATCAGGCATATCTTCAATGGTGTTAAACTTTACGTCAACAACAGGCCCCTGAACAGCAACAACCCTGCCTCTTTTTTCCCTGCCCTCAACAGATTGTTCAGCCATGAGTTCCTCCTTAAAAAATCGTTAAAAATTATTTAATGCGTTAACCGCAACTATTATTCAGCTTTTTATATGCAGCCGCATTATCAAGTTACGCTGCCTTTGCAGCCCCTACTTTCTTGCTTTTCTTTTTCCTCTTTTTCTTCTTCTCCATTAAAGACTTGGCAGAATGACTTTCCCGCATCTGCTTGTCTATCACCTCGTGAACAGCCTTAAAAACTTTGCGCTGTACCTTTTTGTGTTCTTTTTCCACCTTCTGAACACTTCCCTCAAGATGCATTGCGCGGGCTGAGAATTCCGCCAATTTACTATCCTCAAAAACTTCATAGAGCTTGGAAGTAACCCACGCTCCGGCAAGATATTCGACCATGTCTGAAAATGATGACTCAACAATAACCTTCTGAGCTTCGGCAACAACGCCTTTGCCTTTAATATGCGTGGCCACTTCGCTTTCTGACTCTATGTCAAAGAGTTCCGCGCATGGGAGAATATTGATAACATTTATATCCTGAGAAGAAAAAGAAAGCGCCCGCGGATAAGACAACACTACCCTGCCCATTCTCCTGTTTAAAACTTCACCAACCACATAATCTTTTATCTCCACAGCCTGCTCATAAATAGTTTCTTGCGAGATGCCTGGAAAAAACTTGAACTCTTTACCCATATCCGAAAAAACGCTGCCTCCTTTATCTCCAATGATTACTAACGATACCTTCTCGTCAGGTAAACCACCCTGCGCCTTGAGGGCTGCTCTTACAACACCCTGATTAAGCCCTCCCATAAATCCTGAATCCGAGGTAATAATTATAATACCCAACACATCCGACGCCACTTTGACCAGAGGATCATCAACATCAACCAGATTAACGACCCTGAAAAAACCCGAAAAAGCATTCATAAATTGGTCAAAACGTTCTTTGCGTCTTTCCAACTGATGGTACTGGGAGGCCGCCACATTTTTCAAGGTCTCAATCAAACCGAGCAGATTCGTATTGAACTGAAGTTCTTTCCTAAGATCACTAAGCTGCATTAAGCATCTCCGATGCTGTTCTTGGCTTCCAGCTTCTGACTTCCGCTTAACCAAGCACAAAGAACCAAGAACAACGAACCGTTCCTATTTATACCTGCACAGTTTTCTTAACTTCTGCAGCAGCCTCTCTATAACGGTTAATCAAACTGCCATCAATCTCCAAACTGCCAAGCTTAAGAATCAAACCCGCCAGAAGATCTTCCTGCACTTTTTCTTCGACTTTTATATTTGCATTGAATTTATCTGCCAGCAGTTTCTCAAGCCGTTTTTTCTGCTCAGGATCTATCGAATGACTTGATGTAAAGTTTGCCTCACTCGCATCCACTGTAATACTGGCCGCATCGATTTCTTCGAGCGCGTCAAGCAGCTCCCCAATAAATTGTTTGTTCAGCGCCTCATTCATCTTATCGCTGAAAACCAATTTAAAGATCTCGCCGCCATAATCTACAGCTTTCTCCTCCATGCTCTGGGCGATCTGCTGCCTGAGTTTTTCTTCATTCTTCTTAGCCTGATCAGTAATCCGATCAGCTTCTTTCTTGGCCTCGCCAACAATCTGCTCTTTTGTATTGGCCAATTCTTTGGCTGATTCTTCTTGTCTTTTCACCAGATCTTCTTGCGCTTCTGCCTTTTTACGTTCAAATTCCTTCTCGTGTTCCTTTATTTCCAGCCTGATCGCTTCTTCTTTCTTCCTGACCTCATTTTCAACCTGCTTGATTCTATTTACGGCATTCATTGTATCACCCATCAAAAGACGCTTGATGACAAAAACAATAACAGCGGTTGCTGCCAAATGCGCCAACGCAATTGGTAATGCTACTGTAAGAAGTATATCATTCATATTTTTGTTCCCGTTAACATTATATTACGTGTATTCTGCCGAACTATGATCCTCTGCCGAACAGTTGAAACAAAATCAATAGAGCAATAACTGCTATTGCCTCGGCAAAGATAAGCGCAATTATCATTGCCTGAAGTATTTTCGGCGCCGCGGAGGGATTTCTGCCCAGCGCCCTGATACTCGCATATCCAATGGCCGCAATCACTGCCGAAGGCCCTATGATGGTAACAAACATTACCAAAAATATAACAAAATTGTCCAATGATTCCTCTCTTCGCTCGGAATAGTTATCGGGAATAGCGGATTCCTGCCGCTGTTCCTCTATTCTTCAACCAAAATCATACACTCATTCTTATCGAATTTAACCATTCCCTGTTTAATCGGTATTACTGTCTCCCAATCAACTATCACTTTCCCCGGTCTGAGCAAACTCACAATAGGCGCATGAAAATCCTGCAGCTCAAATTCGGCCATATCACCGGGCAGAAATACATTTTTCGCTTCACCATCAAAAATCACATGTTTAGGATTGAGAATTACAACCTTCATTCTTCTGCCTCTTCTGCCTCTTCTGCCTCTTCTGCTAACTCGGCAAAATATTCCTCCATTATTTTCTCAAGTCCCTTTTCAGTTTCCGGCGTCAGCTCACGCTTGCTTTCAATCTCATCTAACAAAGCCTGATTCCGAGCTTGCGCAAAAACATAAATTTTATCGCAGAATTCAGCTTTCCCTTCATCCGGCAAATCAATAAGCAGATCTTTATCAAAGGCATAAAGCAAAAGAACATTTTCAGCCAACGATACCGGCATAAACTCATGCTGTTGAAAAATAGCCTTCGCAACTTCTCCTTTCTTGACTACCTGCTCTGCTTCGCCCGAAAGACCGGCTGATAATCTACTGAGTTTAACCACCTCGCTATACCGGGCATAGGACGAACGAAGATTTCTGCTCAAGTATTTCAATATCTGCGGCTGTGTACGACCTCCGACAATCGACAGGGAAACAGGAATGTCTATGGCAGGTCTGGATCCCTCGGCAAAAATACCGGCACTCAGACAGACCTGACCATCACACATTGACGACAGATTAGATGGGATATACCCCGTAAGATCTCCTTCCAAAGTCTCAGCGATACCCAGAAACGTCATGGATCCGCCACCATGGTCTTCATTGAATTTGCCTGCCCGCTCCATAAGCTGAGTCTGAACGTAAAAAATATCACCCGGATAGGCTTCCCGGCCAGGCGGTCTTTCGAGGAGAAGCGAAAGCTGTCGGTAAGCCCAGGCATGTTTGGTCAAATCATCAAAGATAATTAGAACGTCTTTTCCCCGAGAAGCTAAATAATCACCTATTGATGCGGCTGAAAACGGCACAATATACTGTTCTCCTACCGGTGCGTTATCAGTAGCAGCTACAATAACCGTATAATCGAGTGCGCCCGCCTTGCGAAAAGCTGTTACAACTTTTCCCAGAGCAGACAACGATTTTCCGACACAACAGTAGATACAGGTAACATCACGTCCTTTTTGGTTAATAATGGCATCAAGCGCAATAACTGTCTTGCCGGTCATTCTATCACCCAGTATCAGCTGACGCTGCCCTTTTGCGATAGGGGTAAGCATATCAATGATCTTAGTGCCTGTCGGAAGAAATTCCTCTATCCTGGCTCGGTGCGTAATTGGGGGAGAATCCCTGAAAACGGGCAATTGTTCATCCGTCTCGATGTCTCCAGCGTTGTCACATGGCTGCCCGAGTGCGGTTACCATACGGCCAATACAGTCTTTTCCTACTGGAATCTTGAATGGCTCGCTGATTCCGATCACTTCCTTGCCCATTTTCAGCTTTGCCGGATCACCCATTGCCAAAACAAGAACTTCTTCCTCGTCGTAACCCATGATGATGCCTTTAACGCCATCACCCAAATTCACTATCTGACCATTGAGACATGTAGGCAGACCTTCTATTCTGACGATAATCTCCTTGATGTCCTTAATCCTGCCCTTTTCTTCGACCTTAATTTTAAATAACGGTATCGAACCGGGCGAGCTCATTGTTCAAGACCTCCTTGATTTCATCTGTTATCTGTTTTGACTCAATTAGATTCTTAACTACATCTGGACATTTTTTGTGTACCTGTTCAAGAAGACGTTCGCATCTGTCTTTCATGTTTACCGGCTCAATATTTTTGAAAAATCCGTTTTCTAAAGCGAAAAGGAGTATTACCTGATCCTCCATGGCGACAGGAAGGTTCTCGTCCTGCTTCAACAGTTCTTCCAAACATTTTCCTTTTTTCAGCCGCTCCTCAACACCACCAGAAACCCCTGCCTTTATGCGTGTCATTTTCTCAAGTTCCTTGTGTCTGATATAATCCATTTTAAGCATAGCGGCTCTTTTCTTCATTGCAGGCCATTGTACTTTGTTTCCAATACGTGAAACAGAAAGCCCCATATCAATAGCCGGCTTAAACCCTTCTCCAAATAATACTCCGTTAAGATAGATCTGCCCATCTGTCATAGAAATGGTATTGGAAGGAATATATCCCGCAAAGTCTCCCTCAAGAGTCTCCACAATTGGAATGTGGGTCATAGAACCACTGCCTCTTTCGGGATTGAGCTTACCGGCCCTCTCAACAAGCTGGGAATGAATATAGAAAATATCACCGGGATACGCATCACGTCCAGGCGCCCGCTCCAGCAAAAGGGAAATCTGGCGATATGCCCATGCATGCTTGGTAAAATCATCAAAACAGACCAGCACATCACCACCCTTTTCACACATAAAGTATTCACCAAGACTGGAAGCTACATAAGGTGCAAGATACTGCTGTCCCATCGGGTCCGCTGCCGTAGCTGCGACAATAATCGTATAATCCCAAACGTTATTCTTGTTAAAAGTTTCTATTACCCGGTTAAGCGATGCCTCAGACTTACCTATACAGCAGTATATACAAACAACATCCTTCCCCTTCTGATTGATAATAGCATCCAGACAAACGGTAGTTTTTCCGGTCATTCTGTCGCCCAGAACCAGCATGCGCTGTCCTTTACCCACGGGAAGAGTCATATCTATAATTTTAGTGCCCGTTTCCATAACTTCCCGAAGCGGTGTTCTTTCGAGCACGCCTGGCGCAATATTGAAAATAGGATAGGTTGTTGCTTCTTTGATGGGGCCGCCGCCGTCTACAGGTTCCGCCATAGCATTAATTCTTCGCCCTATAAAGTTTTCACCTACAGGAACTCTGAATTCATCCATTGTAGTTATCACTGGATCGCCGGGCTTAACTGAAGCACCCTCTTTCACCTCCAGCACAAGAACATACTCTGAATCAAACCCTACTATTACGCCTTTTGTTGAATCACCAATCTTGACAAGCTGGCCGTTCATGCAATTATCGAGGCCCGTGACATTAATCACGTCCTGCCGGATTTCAACTACCTTACCATGTTCTTTCAGCTGTATAAGATTTATCTTTAGCGCCATATGAATTCTCTCGGAAACCGAATAGTAGCAGGAGCTTTATTCTCCTGACGACGTTATATCAGCGATCTTTTCTGCTTTCGTTTTGACAAACCACCGTAGGAAGAATAATAAACTCATGATGGCCAAAAAGCCAAGAATAATGTAGATAATCAACCATGTTGTTTTCATACTGGGAGCAGGCGCATCAAATCCTAATTTAGAACCCTTCACAGAAGGACGGAGCGCCACTTTTATGCGGTTTATTTTCTGCTGGATTATATCCAGCCTGTCCGCCTGGTTGCGGTAAAAGGCAACATACTGCTCATCCAGCGCAACAGGTCCAGCTTCTTTCTCAATTTCATCAAGCTCCACAATAATATCATTAAGTGTCGTTTCCATGAACGGATAAGTTTCTTTAGCAACTACTATTTTCAGCACACCTGAGGCTTCTGACCGCAAAACTTTGACTTGCGGCATATTCACGTTCCATTTGTCCCTGATCTTTACCTCAAAAACAACATTGCTTGCGGGAGCAACTTCAAGTTCTTTTTTATACAGATAGCATATTTCGCTCACGGAATCTTTCCTGACCTCAAGCCCTCCCGGATCAAGAATATCGTCGGGCCTGATTTCGGAAGGAAGATAATGCTTAAGCGATGGTGTAATGCTGTTGGTTCCTCCCATCTTCCGCCATTTATCAGGTGATGGGTTGTAAACAGTTACTTTATAAATAATCGTTTTATATTCTTCCGGATCCAGTTTAACTCTTTCCCTAACTTTAGGCGCGTCTGGATGATCGCCTACAAGCTGACCACCCAGAGGCTGGCCGGTTTCCAAGACGAGATTTTCAAGACGGCCGATGTCTTTCTTGACAACCTGTAATATCTCGAAATTGATTTCATATGCCCTTATATGCTGAACCGCATTTACACCCGGCTTAATAGCATTTTCATCCTGCCGTTTCTTAATCTGATCAAAATACCCCGTTATATGTTTTTTGAGTTCCCCCGCGACTTCGTAATGCTTAAATCCTTCAAGTTTCCCGACCAGATCGTCTGTCCATTTGGCAAGTTCATCAAGTTCCTTCTGCGGTATTATCCAGATATCCTTGATTGATACCTTGAATTCTTTCCAGCTTCCCGGATCAAGTTCTACCTTTCCATGAACATAGTAGACATTATTATTTACGTCATAGCCGACCTTAAGATCGTCGGGCAGGTCGAGGATATCTTTCGGTTTTACCCCGGCTGGGAGGAGTGTTGACTTTACATCTACAAATTGCCGTACTCCTTTTTCCGGATTACCCACTCGCAGTCTCAACACCACCTTGCCGGCGTGAAGTTGAGGAATGGTAAGGGCAAAAAGCAGCGGGAGTATATATAAGCCGAACATATTTCCGGATTTTCCCATAATGGATGACATTATAGCAAAAATAAGAATTACAGGCAAAGAGGAATTTGTGTTTCACGAGATACGCTTTACGAGATACGAGATACGCTTTACGAAATATGGCTTTCCGCTTTATCGGCTACAATTGTATCGTTCAGCTCGTTTTTTGCGCCAGGCCCGGGATAGTCAAGAGTGTAGTGCAATCCCCTGCTCTCCTTCCTTGTCTGAGCCGATCTTATTATCAACTCCGCAACATCGGCTATATTGCGCAGTTCAAGGATGTCGGCAGTTACAAGATAATCGAGATAATATTGACGTATCTCCTGTCTCAGATTGTGGATACGCCGCGCTGCCCTCTCGAGTCTTTTATCCGTACGCACAATCCCAACATAATCCCACATACATGTCCTGACCTCGTTCCAGTTATGTTCAACAACTATGGCCTCGTCACTTGATACTGCATCACCTGATTCCCAATCCGGAATATTAACACACGGATAAGAACTCGGCGCTGGCAGTTTCGTCATTTTTTCAGCCATTTCGTAAGAGGATACAAGGGCTTCAAGCAGGGAATTGCTTGCGAGCCTGTTCGCCCCATGCAAGCCGGTACATGCTACCTCACCACACGCGAAAAAGCCCGGCAACGCGGTACTGCCGTCTACCTCAGATTCAATCCCACCACAGAAATAGTGGGCTGCCGGCACTACCGGTATCAAGTCTTTTGACATATCAAATCCAAACTGCAGACAGGTTTCAAAAATATTAGGAAATCGCTCTTTGAGAAATTTTCTTGGTTTATGACGGATATCCAGAAACACACACGATTCACCGCTGGCTTTCATTTCGTTATCAATAGCACGCGCAACAATATCACGCGAAGCCAGCGCGCCCCGTTCATCATATTTCTTCATGAATGACTGTCTGTCGGAATTGACAAGTTCCGCGCCTTCGCCTCTTACCGCTTCACTTATAAGAAAAGATTTTGCTTCCGGATGATAAAGACAGGTCGGGTGGAACTGAATAAACTCCATATTTTTTATCGGAACACCTGCCCGCCGCGCAATGGCAACGCCGTCACCCGTAGCGATATCAGGGTTGCTGGTATAAAGATATACTTTCCCGCCGCCACCGGCAGCCATAACAACATACGGTGCCCGAACAGCGGAAATTTCCGATGTATTCCTGTCCAACACATATGCGCCGACACAACGATTTTTAATTGCGGATTGCGGATTGCGGATTGCGGATTGTTTAGCTTCGAGCCAACTTGTGGTAATCAGATCGATTACCATCATGTTTTCGCGGATTGTAATATTGGGCTCAGCCTGCGCTTTTTGAAGAAGCACTCTTTCTATTTCTCTTCCTGTAATATCTCCCGAATGAAGAACACGCCGCTTGGAATGACCACCTTCTTTGCCAAGATCATAACCGGAACCCCTGACTCCATTTCTCTCGGAGAATCTCAAACCCAAATGTTCCAGTTCCGCTATTCGTTCCGGCCCCGCGCTGACAACTTTCCGAACAACTTCCTCATCGCATAAACCAGCGCCGGCTTCCAGAGTATCGCGAATATGATCTTCGAAACTGTCATCGGAAGTCATAACGCAGGCTATCCCGCCCTGGGCAAAATTAGTATTACTGTCGGCTTGCGTTTTTTTTGTAGCAACCAATACCCGTCCATGCGGAGCAAGATGCAACGCCGACATCAAACCCGCGATACCGCTTCCCGCAACAAAATAATCACAATCAAGAATTCTCATTTTTAGCCCGCTTATTGCACGAGTTCAGAGTGCGGAAAGTGTGAGGCGCAGCGAGTTTAGCTGTAGTAACTACTGCGAATTCGCTGAAACGAAGCAATTTCAGTGCTCTGGGCTCGCTTTAGTGAAGAACGCCAAATATTCTTTTCCTTTAAATCCGTATATATACAATTTGTGGTTTTAAATAATAACGGTTTTTTCTCTAAACATAGTCCCTGCGCTTTTTTACCCAAACCGTTTGGCTTTCTTCATGCAATATGCGGACCAGCCAGTAAAACAGCAATAGCTTTCATTAATTCACTCTTCGTCACAGGCTTACCCAAAACCAAATCAACACCATCCGGATCCCCATCATCTTCCTGCACCATAACATCACCAAACCCCGTCAGCATAATAACCGGAATACCGGGGTCTTTCGATTTAATTTCTACAGCCACCTGATCTCCGCTCATGTCTGGCATAGCTCGATCTATAATAACCAGATCATAGTCACCTTTTTTGAATTGGCTTATTGCACCTTTACCAGTCTCTGCAATTTCAACTTTATGATTCTCCAGAGTCAAATATTGAGAAACAATACCCAAAATTCTACGATCATCATCAACAAGTAAAACACGCAATGGCTCCATCTTAACCTCTTCCGCCTTTGTATCTGCAAGATCTCCTCCCTGCTCTTCAGGCGGTGCCACAGGCAAACGTATCACAAAGGTTGTCCCTTCACCGGAATCACTTTTTACGTCAATAATACCGCTATGCCTTTGGGTAATAATACCATAAGTCGTCGCAAGCCCCATGCCGGAGCCGCTGAGGTCTTTTGTTGTGTAAAATGGCTCAAAACAGCGTGTCCTGACTTCTTCCGTCATGCCCGTTCCGGTATCACTGATTTCTATAACAACCCACTCATCTTTTAATCTGGTGCTAAGAGTTATCACTCCACTCTCCAACATGGCGTCCACAGCGTTAAGAATAATATTCATCAATGCTTCACGCAATCCTGACTCCACACCTATAACCAAAGGAACTTCCTGGTAATCTTTTCGCATCTCTAAAACAAGCCCTTTAGACCCCGCCTCTTCTTTCCATCTCGGCTGTGTAAGCGAAACAACTGTGTCTAAGAGGCGATTAACGTTAAGAGGAACAGCCTTGCTTGCTCTAGACGGGTTATAAAATTCACGCAGCTGCTGAACTGCTCCGCTGGCATCTTTGGCGGCAGAATGAATATCCCTCACTATTTCTTTGACCTCTTCTTTATCGTCCAGTATCTCAGGAGTGTTAATAAGCAAATCCGAGAAGCCTAATATTGGCATCAACGCATTATTGAAATCATGAGTTACACCACTGGCCATTTGCCCTAACGCACTCAAGCGCTCTCGCTGAACCATCTGTTCCTGAGTACGCTTCAATTCTAAAAGAGATTCAGATGAGCAAGCCTTTGCGTCACGTAAATCCTGCTCTAACTTTTTGCGATCAGAAATATCCCGAATTGCAAACAAAATGACCGGTTTATTTTCAAAGTCAGTCGCTGTGCCGAGAGCGCTAATCCAGATTTCTCTTCCATCATTGGTATTCGACTGGAAATCTTCCGCAAAACGCTTTCCTTTATGTACAACACTCTCCCTGATAGCTCTCACGGTCTGACTTTTATGGTTTTCCGGAATAAGATCAATCGGATTCAAACCAATCAATTCTTTCTCCGAAGAGAACCCGTAAATGCTCGCCGCCTCCTGATTTGCAAACAAAATATTAAATTTATCCGTATCCATAACAAGAAGGCCGTCCAAAACATTTTTAAATAAAACTTTGTAGTGCTCCTCACTCCGATCTAAAGCCTTCTGAGTTTTCTTGAGCACTGTAATGTTCCGTCCTATACCGACAATACCGGCTGTATTCCCGTCTTTATCCCGGAAAGGAATTTTCGTGCTTAAAACCCACTCTTCAGTACCTGTGGCCTGATTTATGGTGCGCTCTTCATAATTCACCATCGGCTGCCCATTGCGAATGATTTCCTGCTCGTCTTCGTAGTACTGTTTCGCAAATTCTTTAGGATGAAAATCCAGATCAGTCTTACCAACCAGCTCTTCAGGATCTTTCAAACCCATCGCCCGGGCATTATATACATTGCTTATTAAGAAACGGCTTTCTTTGTCCTTTACGTATATGTGATCCGGCATGCTGTTAATCAATGATCGCAAAAGCTTTTCCTTGTTTGCCAACTCATCTTCCAGCACTTCACGTTTTGTAATATCTCTTATAAAAAATCCCAGAAAAAGATCAGGAAGTTTTATACTGCTCACCGCCATTTCAGATAAGATACAGGACTTGTCCTGTCGGACACAATATCCTTCAATAACGGTGAACCTTTCACCCTTAAGACTCTCTATAAGATTCTCAAGCAGATGATTGTAAAACCCATGAATAACATCATGGAGCTTCAATTCAAGCAGTCCCTGCTCATCATAACCGAAATACTTTGCCGCACGCGTATTCACCTGAACAATCCTGCCGTCCAAATCACAGATAAGTACCGCGTCATATAAACTCTGCAATAATTCCCAACACAAAGTATCTGTTTCCAGCGGCGGCGTCTCGCGAACATCCCCACCCGGAACCTCAGCTTCCTGCTTCACTTCGTTCTCTTTCGGCTCCGCCTCGCCATCATAAGTTAAGGAAGTAAGATCAAGCCGAATTGTTTTAGAACATTTATCTTTTGGCATTGCGGTAACTCCACCTTTAATATGTGCTATTTACTTTGTTTAATCATGCAATGATAGCCCTCGGATCCGTTGGATCCTATGGATCCAGAGGACAATATAAATCAAACATTAAGAATTCTATTAACCCCATGAAGCAATGGAGTGATGGAGCATTGGAGTATTGGAAAGAGAGTTTTTGCCAATTTAATCATTACTCCATTACTCCAAAAAATATAATAAATTAAGCTTTTTTACTTTTAAACATATAATTTCCAAAAACCGTTTGCAGCGCAAATTCCTCAATTCTGTTTTGCGTAATAATCACTAAGGATATCCAGCACTACTGGCCTACTGAACTCTGCAGGAGGCTTCTCACCTTCAGCCAACATCCTGCGCAACTCCGTGCCACTGATGAGACATCTGTCTTCTTTATCATGCGGACAAGTCTTAAGCGAAGCCATCTCTCCGCACTTGTAACACCAGAACGTCCAATCAAGCTTGAGCGGTTTTATTTCAAGAGCGCCGGGAGGCAATTCATCAAAAATGTTCTGAGCATCAAACGCACCGTAATAACTGCCCACTCCTGCGTGGTCCCTGCCTATTATCAAATGACTGCATCCAAAATTCTGGCGTATTATCGCATGCAGTACCGCCTCTTTCGGACCACCATACCGCATTTCCATCGGATACACTTTCAGAACAACTCTATCTTTCAGGAAATAGTTATCCAGCAGCGCATGATAACACTTCATTCTTGTTTCAGCGGGAATATCACCGGGTTTTAACGCCCCAACTATTGGATGGATAAACACTCCGTCGGAAACCTCTAATGCTATTTTGGCCAGATATTCATGTGACCTATGCATCGGGTTCCTTGTCTGAAAAGCCGTTACCGTTGACCAGCCGAGATCTTCAAATATTTTCCTTGTTTCGGCAGGACGGGCAAATTCAGCAAATTCTTTCGGATATTTTCCTTCGCTCAATGCTTTGACAGGGCCGCCAAGATAAATATCACCTTGTGTGTATATACGGTTTACGCCCGGATGTTCCTTGTCCGCAGTCTTAAAAACCTGTTGAGCTTCCTTTTCCTTGTCATAGGAATATTTTTCCTCAACGGTCATCACCCCCATGATCTCATCTGTTTCACCATCAACAAGCGCGACGTCTTGCCCTTCAGAAACATTCTTCGCGTCTTCACTGCCGATTGCCAGTGTAACCGGAATAGGCCAAAGCACACCGCCGGCAAGCTTCATACTATTAACAACTCCCGAGTAATCATCCTGCTTCATGAACCCGTCAAGCGGACTGAACGCGCCCATAGCCATCATGATCAGGTCAGAAACTTCCTTGGAAGTCATCTTTACCTTAGGCAATGATTCTGCTTCTTTTTTAATTTTGTCTAAATTTTCTTCCGAAAAAAGCGGCTTCAACTTGCCGCCATGCGGTCTAACTAGTTCACCCATATCAAACGCTCCTCTGCTTTCTGCTTAATTTTGTTAATTCAAATGACATATCACACTACTTGCAAGACTAAAAACAAAGCCCGGTTCTCGGAACATCCAAAAACCGGGCTTGTTACTTACTAACAATCCTTATCCATTAAGCGTACATAGGACCAAGATCATCGCACGCCCTGAAATCATCTCCACCGAAACGATCCCAAATAGTAGGTCTGAAGATATCTTCCTCTGCGATATTGTGCATATCTACAGGAATCCTCAACATAGCGTTAAGCGTGATCATATCAGCGCCAATCAGACCAAATGAGTTAGAGTCATGATTAGGACCTATCTTGGACATATACTCAAAAGAAGTCATGCCTCTGGGAACCCAGTAGGTCTCCGGCCATGATTCATTCGTCACACTGCTGATATGGTCAGCCACATCCTTAGGCAGCTCAACTGTCTCACCTTCAACAATCGAACATGTCATTTTATTGCCTACAACATTGTAGCGATAAGATGTCATGGGTATGTTGCCCGGCGTACGATAGTTACTTGAAAGACCGTCACCCGGGAAGTAGATCATGTCTGCGCCTGTGTAAGTGGTGCCTTCAATGGCGTCTGCCATAATTTTCTTCTGAATAGCCTTATCTGAACGTATAGCTTCCGCTATTTCCTGTACGGTCATATCTTTACTGCCTTTAACGTATTTCAGAACGTCAATAGCATAATCAAGAGAACCGGATCCGGAGTTACGTTTGTCAATCAAACCGTTAGCCGCTATATTGCTGACATCCTTACCAGTTGCATCCTTAATACTCTCAGGAGTCCAGTTCGTACGAATATCAGCAAACAACTGAGGCATACCGCTGATCAGGTTTGCAACAAGCATTCCTATAGCGTTCTTTGAATCATTCTCCGTAGCAACAATCATAGGAGCGCGATATCCGTTCCAGTCGAATGAACTGCAAAGCAGTGATTCACACATATCAAAGTTAGGATAAAGGTCTGTCCACTGCCTCTGCCCCTGCGTTCCGGAAGCAATAGCGTTAAAACCCTGCGCATGTTCGATATCCGCCGTAAATCCCTGCTTTTCCCCTGTATTTTCATCTGCAAGGTTAGGATTCCCGATCATTAAATCGCGAACAATCAGCGTCATCTTTATGGAAGTTGCCAGAACTTCATCCGGTGTCGTCGGGCGAGGTTTTCCATAGCTGCCATACTCAAAATCGAACTTGAATTTGTCTTTCATAAATTTGAAGGCCTTATCAAATTCATCATGATCATAAAACTCCTGGTCAAGACGACCTTTGAGACCAACCATATCGTAAGAAACCGTACCCATCCCAAGATACTGCTCCATAATATTGCGTCTCACATCGGAACCGATGATACCCATTGATACACTGCCGACTGAAAGGTAATTCTTGCCTCTCATTTCGCCTACCGCCGCCGCACAGCGCGCAAAGCTCAGAAGTCTTTTGGCCACATAGGGCGCAATTTCATCTGTCTCTTTTTCGAGGTCAGGATTGTATATGGAAAAGATAGGTCTTTTCTTTTCATCCATAGCCGCAGTGAAAGCCTTAAGCCAGACAGCCCCGGGCCGGTCAGTCTGATTCAAGCCGTACGCCGCCTGTTGCCATTCAGTACTTCCAATACCCATACAGGCGCTCATCAGTTCATCACTGTATGCCCATGAGCGGCTTATCCAAATATTAGAGCTCACGCCCTGCCTTACGTAGTATTCCTGCGCAATAGCGCCGGTCCTGGGTCCGTAAACCATTTCTGGAGCAACAACAACACGTACCGGTGTTCCATCGGGAAGTTTTACGTTCTTGGTAATAAGGTCATAGACTCGCTTGACCATTGCCCAGGTTTGCTCCTGATTAGGTTCATAAGCACCTGTTCTTCCGTCAACCACTGGCGTAAGTGCTATTGTAGGAACATGCCCAACCAACGGGCGATCTGACGCCGCAAATCCACGCTGCGCCTTTGACAATGCCTCAAAATCCGGTCGTCCTGCTTTACTCATACCGTATACCCTCCTTATTATATTTTCTAATTGCGAAAAGCAGCATATACTATAATCAGAATCACATCATGTAAACAATAAATTCATCTTCCAACCTCTGATCCCGCTACAAAGCAGGCAACATTGACAGGTTTAACAGCAGATATTATCCTCTATCAAAACACATAACAGGAGAAATCATGCCTTTACTTTCCAAAACTCAAATAACATTGTTCATCTGTTTACTCGCCGCATGTTCCTTCGCTGCCCATAAACCGCCGCACGATGACGGCATAACCGAACCTTACTCACCCCCTAAAGAACAGCTTGCTTACCTTAAAAAAATAAAACCTGAATTTCTTTCCACACTGCAGGCTCCTAAAAAACGCATTGAAGAATGGCAGGACTATAAATTCGGGGTATTCATGCACTGGGATCCTTCCTGTCAAATGACAGGGTCAACCAGTTGGGCCCGTAAAGGACGCCGGCCACATCACCCCAGCGATGGACAGGTAACAAGAGGTATTCCCACCGAGGTTTACGATAATCTTTACAAAACTTTCAACCCCGTAAAATTCAACGCTGATTTTTACGCACGTATGGTCAAAGATTCCGGCGCACGCTATCTGGTCTTTACCGCTAAACACCATCAGGGTTTCTGCATGTTCGATTCGGCTGTAACAGATTATGACATCACAACATCGCCATTCAAACGTGATATCTGCAAAGAACTTGCCGACGCATGTCACCGCCACGGAGTAAAACTCTTCTGGTACTATTCACAACCGGATTGGCATGAGCCCAAATACGATGTGCCGTTCGACAGTCCGGAATTCGAGCGCTACAGAACTGATTTTCTTTATCCGCAAATGAAAGAACTTGTCACAAAATACGGACGCATAGACGGCATATGGTGGGATGGCCTCGGCCTGCATCCTAATGTATGGGATTCACCTAAGCTTTTAAATATGCTTCGCAAGATTCAGCCGCATCTTATTTTTAATCATCGCTGTGCTCCGCGTCACTGGCGGTTTGCAGATTTTGACGGACCGGAAGGTCATATCGGCAGGTTCCAAATCAACCGGCCATGGGAAACCTGCACAAAAATCGGCGGCGGCTGGGGTTATGCCGGGGACAGCCGACCATTGAGTCTTCCAAATGCCGTGGGCCTGCTCGTGCGATGCGCAGGTAATGGCGGCAACCTGCTCCTCAATACCGGACCAGCTCCCGACGGAACTATTAATCCGCGTCACGCTGAACGCTACCTGCAGATCGGCGCATGGCTGAAACTATACGGTGAAAGCATTTATTCCACGCGCGGCGGGCCCTATACGCCCGGTCCATGGGGCTGTTCAACACGCGGCAAAGACAATAATACTGTATATCTTCATATTCTAGGAACATGGAACGGTATAATCACCCTGCCCGATCTACCGGCAAAGATAAAAAATGCCCGCGTACTTACAGGCGGCGAGGCGTCAGTCAAACAGGAAAACGGTAAATTGATCATAGCACTGAGTAATGACAAGAAAAACAGCAAACCAGCTGATGTAGTGCATGAGTTCGATACAATCATCGCGCTCGACCTGGACCGCAAAGCCATGGATATATCTGTAATCCCCAGCATCGGCAAATCCTTGACTATCGGCGCAACCGCAACCGCCAGCAGTGCAAATGCCAAGAACACTCCCGCCTCAGCCGTTATTGCCTCCGACGCAACCGAATTCAATGAAGGCACCTTCATACGTTCTGTCTGGGCACCCGACAGCAAGGACAAAGAACCGTGGCTGGAAATAGCATTCAAAGAAAATAAACCTGTCAGTCAGATACGGATCCAGGAAGGCCGTTACGGCGGAGCAAGCTTCATAGAATCGTTCGACATCTGCCTACGCGTAAACGGTCAGTGGGAAAATGTTTATGAAGGAACTTCTATTGGAAATACGTTTGGACTGATCCTGCCGGAAGCTGTAACAGCAGATGCAGTTCGCATTAATTTCAAAGGATGGGATCGCAAGATTAATATTAATATGCTTAATGTGTATTAGGACAGGAGTCAGAAGTCAGAAGCCAGAAGCCAGAAGTCAGGAGGCAGGAGGCAGGAGCCAGGAGGCAGGGAAAAAGAGTCAGAAAAGAGTATTCCCTAAACATTCTGAATCCTGAATCCTAGATTCTGACTCCTGAAAAAAATTATGCCGATAAATCTTCATTTCTCAGGATGGGACGAACCCATTGTCACCAAAGTCGTTGAGCATCTGGTGACCGATCGCGATGCCGGGCCCGGTAAGCCGCTGGACATTGAAGATCTTCTTGTTGTTGTGCCAACGCGCCAGGCAGGCAGACGCCTGCGTGAAGCACTTGCGCTGTGGTGTGAGAATAATAATACCGCTCTTCTCGATGCACATGTAGTAACTCCTAACTATCTTTTTTCACAAGGCCTTGATAACTCCATCATAGCAGGAGCCGTTCTTACCCGTTCTGCCTGGATCCATATTCTCATGCAGGCTGACCTCGCGGATATGGGAGCACTGTTTCCTTCTTTAAATAATGAACGTAATTTTCAATGGGCGCTTAACACCGGTGAAATCATACAATGTCTTCGTGACGAGCTCTCTGACGGCGCTTATTCAATAAACAGCATCATCGAAAAATACGGAGACCAGCTCGAAGAGATTGATCGCTGGCAGAACCTGGCAACGCTCGAGAACCTGTATCTCGATGAACTTGAGAAAATGAAAAAGAAAGACCTATGCCAGTCTAAGATCGAATCAGCCAAATCGTTTCGGCTTGACGCATCAATCAAGAAGATCGTTGTTGCCTGCGTTCCGGACCCAACACTGCTTGCTATTGAAGCCCTCAAACACTTAGCCGAAAAGTACCCGGTTAATATTCTCGTTCACGCCCCAAAAGAACTGAAAGATACCTTTGACTCATGGGGCCGCCCGGAAACAGAGCACTGGCGCAATGTTCATATTGAAATTTCGGACTGGCAAAAAGATGTTTATCTCGAAGGGACACCTGCCGATCAAGGGCGGCGTGTGCTGAAAGAAATAAGCAGTCACCAAAATAGTTTCGAATCCGGCGAAATTGCGTTAGGAGTCCCTGACAGGTCAGTTATACCGTTTCTCGACAAAACCCTGAGCGCCGAAAATCTTCCGCCGTTTGATCCTGCCGACGCCATTGCAGGAAAACACCCTGTCGGTCTGCTTGCTGCATGTATGTTCAGTTTTCTGCAAACCCGCTCGTATCAGTCGGTCGCAGACCTTCTGCGTCATCCCGATTTTTTACGTCATCTTGAAAAAGAACACGATCTCAAGAGTCTCAAAATTCTTGACCAGCTTGATGGTTTCCAGAATCACTATCTGCCTGTAAACCTGAAAGGGATGCTGCTCCAGTATAAAGACAACCCCATAGGCACAAGTGAAGAGAGGGATGATTTTACTGACCTCGGTAAGGCGCTTGGCGTCGTGGAGTCTGTATTGCGGATTTTCGAAGGCAACAGTTTTGAGGAAGCGTGGCGTTCCTTTTATCAACATGTATATAAGTCACGGCAGCTTAAACCCGCAAACCTACGTGATGCCGAGTTTGAGAACGCCGCATTGGCGGTAGACGCTGTTCTCAGGGAATTTCGCGAAATCATGAAATCAAAAGTTAAATTTGACGTCGTTCAACTTGCTTCTATTTTTGTCAGACGCCTGGCAGAAAAGACCTATCATCGTGAACGTAGTAATGAAGTGATTGATCTCGAGGGCTGGCTTGAACTTCCCTGGAATGACAGGCCGTTCCTTATCGTGACCGGTATGAACGAGGAGTTCGTTCCTGGCGGAAGTTTGAGTGACACGTTTCTTCCTGACAGTCTGCGAAGCACCATCAAGCTCCGTGATGATGCTTCCCGATTCGCGCGGGACGTTTTTCTCATGCAAAGCATGATAAAATCACGGGCTGAGACAGGCAGCACCTGCTTTATCGTTGGCAAGACAGCAACATCGGGCGATCCGCTCAAGCCGTCGCGGCTCTTTTTCAGATGTGAAGATTCAGTATTGCCGGAACGTGTTAAGAAACTTCTCGCCGAAACTGAGGACAGCCACTCCCGTTCCTATCCAGAGGTGGTTTTCCAGCTAAAGCCGACAAAAGCAGAGAAGGTAAATAATACAGGAGAAGACAGGTATATTTCCGTTACCAGCTTCAAAGACTATCTCGAATGCCCGTTCCGTTACTATCTGAAGCACCAGCTCGGCATGGAAAAAACAGATGATGAAAAGACGGGTCTCGATAACATGGATTTCGGAAATATTGTACACGAAGTACTCCAGACAATGGGCATGGATAAAAAACTCTGGTCTTCCACCAACGCAAAGGAGCTGGGCAATAAACTTTCCGACCTCGCTGCCCAGCAAGTCGTGAAACGTTTCGGGAACCCGCCTTCTCCTTTTGTTGTGGTATCGCTCATGGCCGCACAGGAGCGTTTACGAGCCGCCGCCCAAACGCAAGTTGATCTAGTCAACGAGGGCTGGAAGATTATGGACGTTGAAACCGGCGCTGCAAAAGAAAGTTCGGAAAAGGCCCGCTGGCGGTTCAAGAGAAACGGGTTCATCATAAGCGGCCGCATTGACCGCATTGACAAACATGATGACGGCCGAATCCGCATCATTGATTACAAGACGTTCGACAAACGCAAGACGCCGGAATCAGAACATTTAGTAAAGAGAGCTGACAACACCGCCGAATACAACGATCTGGTTGTCACTAAACAGCTTAAGGCAGGGCCCAAAGAAGAGCATCGACGCTGGCAAGACTTACAGCTGCCGCTTTACGCTATGATCTATACCCAGCGAACAGAATTTCCTGACAACATAGAGCTGGCTTATTTCGGACTGCCGAAAGCAACAAGCCAGACCAGAATATTCCCATGGAATGAGTTCGATGAGGCCCGAATGGTATCTGCGGTCAAATGTATGGACGGTGTGCTTGAAGGAATAAAGAACGAAGTCTTCTGGCCACCGACGGAGAAGATCAGGTATGAGGACTATTTCGCTGATCTCTTTCATTTTGAGCCGGGCAAAGCATTTAATCTGGATGGATTTGTTAAATGAGCAAAACAGGACACAAAGCAATTCTTGCGTCTGCCGGATCCGGAAAAACCTTTCAGCTGGCGCACCGGTATATCCGGCTTCTCGCCGAAAAGGGCGACAAAAAAGATATCGTTACGCCGGACCGCATTTGCGCCATGACCTTTACAAGGAAGGCGGCTGGCGAGATATTTGATTCTATTGCGAAGTATTTATGTAAAGCGGCTATGGGTGAAAATGATTCTACTGAACTTACGAATGCACGCATCAGCATGCCCCATCTTAAAAAAGATGACTATCTAAAACTCCTCAGATGTTTTGTCGATAACCTCAATCGAGCCAGAATAGGAACGTTCGATAGCTTCATTGTCGGTATAGCCAGAGCCTTCCCTATCACACTTGGCATACCAATAAATTTCCAGGTCGTAGACTCCGGCGGTTCCGCGGCAAAAGAGAACAGACAGAAAGTATTGGAGTATATTCTAGGTCCTGCCGATGCGAATAACATCGGCAAGAAATTCCTGGATGCCTTCAAACAGGCAACCTATGGCCACGAAGAAAAAGTGTTAGACAAAATCCTTGATACCTTCCTGGATAAACTGAGTTTTCAATACAAACTGTGTCCAGACAGCACAAAATGGGGCAATGAAAACCACATCTGGCCGGCAGGTAAAAACCCATACAAGAAGCCCGTCAAATGTGACGGCCCAAAGATCGCCGCGAATACGATAAAATGGGCTGACGCCCAGGTTCAGACGAAAAAATATGAGAAGAATTTCTACAATGCCCTTAAGGGAATTGCTTCTGAATTAGCCGTCTACACCCCCGCGAGCGCCGGAGTTGAATTGTTAAATGGCACTCTTGTCTTCGGACGCATACTGGAAAAACTGGACGACATGAAGAAAGGCGATGTTGAGGTTATTTATGGTATAGGCAAGAACAACATATACACAATTCCTTTCGAAATCGGGAAACAGCTTTCCTGTCTGTTTCATAACCTGCTTTGTATTGAATATGAACGTATGCTGCGCTGTACAGCCGGCTTGCACAACCTGCTAAGCACTTACGAAACAGTGTACGAGAAAGTTACCCGCGCCGCCGGAAATTTCAGTTTCACAGACATCCAGCACCTGCTCGCGGGGTCCGACGAAGACGGCACCGGCAGATTGATCAGTCGTGAGCCAGGCATTGACCGGCTTTACATTGACTATCGTATGGACTGTAATCTCGATCACTGGCTGCTGGACGAGTTTCAGGACACAAGCGACCTGCAATGGTCAGTATTTGAAAACCTTATTTCTGAAATAGTCCAGGCACCTAAGGAAGACGGACGCAGTTTCTTTTATGTCGGAGATGTGAAACAGGCCATCTATCGATGGCGCGGAGGCAACAATGAGTTGTTTCTCGATATCATCAAGAAGTTCAATGAGCACGGCAACGTTATTGAGCTTGAACCCATGCAGAAAACATATCGTTGCTCCCAACCTGTTATCGACGTAGTCAATATGGTTTTCACGAAACTGCCAGACGATTTTCCTGAAAGCGCAACTGCCAAGTGGAACAACATCTGGGAAGACCACGAAACTGCGGCAGAAGATAAGGAACTGGGATATGTCAGCCTGCTGGAACCACCCGAGGATCTTTCTAAAACCGAGGCCAAGGAAACACGCTGTCAGCTTGTGGCTGATCTTCTTAATGAGATCCAGCCGGTAAAGCGCGGCTTGAAGGTTGGAATTCTTGTACGAAACAATAAATTCGGCAAAACACTTGTTAACGTCCTCTGCAAGGAATGTGATGGAATGAGTTTTGTTCATGAGGGCGAATCTGGCATCATTGAAAACGAAGTCGCGCATCTCCTGATGCTTATGGTGAAATTGGCTGCGCATCCGGGCGATGAATACGCATGGAAGTATATCCAAATGGGGCCTATGGCACCGATCCTCGAAAAACATAATATCAACCACTCCAATATAGCACCACAATTTCTTACTGAGATACAGGAAGATGGCTTCCATGAGTTTGTGCTCAAATGGGGGCTGAGATTGGCTGAAACGTATGATCTTGGCCCCTATGGCCTGGATTGCCTGGATCGTTTTGAATCCGCCGCCGCCGAATTTGATTCTTTTGGTTCAAGCAGCTGCAATAGTTTCCTGCGGTTCATTAACAGCTATACCATTCGAGAACAGCCATCCAGCAAAGCTGTGCGCGTTATGACAATTCACCAATCAAAGGGCCTTGAATTTGACGTGGTGATATTGCCTGAGCTTCAGGACTATACAGGCAGTAATATGATCAAAAATACCGGTGCGGACCTCATCTGCGCAGGCGGCAGGTCCGATCCTGACTGGATACTGAAGATGCCTAAAAGAATTATAGCAGAAAACGACGCAATACTGAACCGGCAACTTGAAGAAGCCGACTCGGAACATTGTTTTGACTCACTGTGTATGCTTTATGTTGCCATGACTCGAGCAAAGCAAGCTCTTTACATGATTACATCCAAGTATAAAGGGAAGTCATTTGCTTTTCATCCTTCAATGTTGCTCAAGCAACAGTTAGCAGGAGATCGCAATCCAGACCTGTTGCCTAACATTAAACTGAACGACAAAGATTACGTAAGTCTTTACGAGTCCGGCAAAGGCAGCAAATGGTACGAGACGGAACGCTGGCGCATAAAGAAAACCGAGGACACAAAGAAGGTGGTGTGTTTGCTGGACGGCGGCTATGCGGAAAAATCTGACAGGTGTAAAATGCTTCATCACAGGGAACCTTCTAAACAAAAAGGTATGACCAGAAACGCGTTCAACTTATTCGAAGCCAAGAGTACTGATATAATGGATTTCGGTTCTGCGATCCATGAACTTTTTGAGCAAGTCGAATGGGCCGAAGATGCAGACGTAAATGCTATCATCAACGCATGGGAACCGATCTCAATCTATGACGAACAGGTCACAAAGGACGTCATCAAGCAGTTCCGTGCCTGCATGGAATCAGGCACCGTTCGAGAACATCTCTCACGTCCCGAGGGGAACGTCGATACGCCCTGGCGCGAAAAGCGTTTCGAGGTTGTCCTGAACAGCGAACTGATTTCCGGTGCGTTTGACAGGGTTACCATTGTCCGCGACGAACAGGGAAACGTCGTCAGCGCTACAATCTTTGATTATAAAAGCAGCCAGGTGGACAAACCGACCGACATCGACAAAAAAACAAAGGATTACACGCCCCAGATGGACGCCTACCGCGAAGCTCTGGCCAGGATCATCGGCGTCGATCTGTCCGCCGTCATTTGCTGCCTGATATTCACCCGCCAGCAAGTGACAAGAACTGTATAGCCATTTGCTTTATTGAATCATGCAATGATAGCCCTCGGATCCGTTGGATCCTATGGATCCAGAGGACAATCTAAATCAAACATCAAGAAATCTATTTACCCCCATGAAGCAATGGAGTATTGAAAAAAAGTTTTTGTCAATTTAATCATTACTCCAACACTCCAGCACTCCAAAAAGCATAATAAATTAAGCCTTTTTATTTTTTAACATATAATTTTCCCAAACCGTTTGCACCAAGAAATTCCTCTGCTTGACACCACTCCGGCATGGGTGCATATTTGCATATTAACTATAGGGGGCATTCTGCATGATTAAGGCAAAAATAATAGGCGCAGGCGGCTATGGCGGAGTCGGAATAACCGAACTGCTGCTCAACCACCCTGAAGCCGAAATCCAAGCGCTTGTGGATATCGAGAATATCGGCAAACCCTTAAGCGAACTTTATCCACATCTCGCCGGATTCTGCGATTTACCAATTCTGGATTTTCCCGATCCTAAAGCCATTGAACCAGCCGATGTTGTATTCATGGCAACACCCGACGGAGTGGGAATGACGCTCGCGCCAGACGCAATACAAAGCGGCGCAAAGATAATTGATTACAGCGGTGACTTCAGATTCAACACAGAAAAAGCTTACGCTGAGTACGCAACCAGAATCGGAAGGGACCCCAAACATAAAGCTCCAGAACTGTTGACTGAAACCACCTATGGACTCCCGGAACTGCACAGAAAAGAAATTACAAGTGACAAAAAGATTATCGGGAATCCAGGCTGTTTCGCTGTAAGCTGTATTCTTGGTCTTGCACCTGCCGTTAAAGAAAAACTTATCGACACCAAAGGGATTATCTGTGACGCAAAAACGGGCGTGTCGGGCGCAGGAAAAAAACCAAGCCCTTCATTCCACTATCCCGCAAGACACGACAACATGAACGCGTACAAGCTGGCTGGCCATCAACATGTTTGCGAAATCGAGCAGGAACTTGGATTATTATCAGGTAGTGAACTGAATATTACTTTTACTTCGCAGGTCGTACCCGTCTGCAGGGGAATTATGTCTACGCTTTACGGCAGACTGAATAATAACATCACAGAATCGGAAGTTGTGAATGTTTACAAAAAATTCTACAAAGCCGACTCATTCATAAGGATTTACAACAGTTCCGCCGATGCGGGATCTGCGCACACAAGAGGAACAAATTATTGCAATCTGATTATAAGTATCGATCAAAGAAATGAAATGCTCAGGATTGTTTCTTACATAGATAATCTGGTTAAGGGTCAGGCAGGTTCTGCTCTGCAGAATATGAATCTGATATTCGGCCTGCCGGAGACAACGGGCCTGGACAAACCGGCGATATACCCGTAAAGAACGGTATACCTGCCCGCAGTGCTACAGCGTTGCAGGCGGGCGGTTGGGGTCGCGCTGCTGGAAACGATGAAGGATTCGATGACTCAGTGAGAGAGAATTCAAAAAACGAAATACGCTTCACAAGATACGATATACGAATACACAATGGAGGTATAAAATGGAAGACAGAGAAACAGCAAAGACCATAATAGGAAAAGACGCAGAAATCGTAGGCTCAATTAAGCGATCAAGCAATATACAGATCGACGGGAAGTTAAACGGAGACCTTTCCTGCAGCGGCAATGCCATTATCGGAAAAACCGCAAATGTTAAAGGTAATCTTTCCGTAAACTCGGTTACTGTTTACGGGCAGATCAACGGTAATACCATTGCAAAAGACAGAATCGACTTAAAATCTTCCGCGCGAGTGAACGGCGACATAAAAGCTGCCTGCCTCACTGTTGAGGATGGCGTTTCTTTCGTCGGCAAATCAGAAGTCAATCCCTCCGGCATACCGTTAAAAACTTCTTCTGCATCAAAATCATCTGTTCATGAAATAAGCCCTCCAGAACCTGAAGAAACTGGCACTATTGAAAATGAGGAAGCACAATCCAGAAAGAACGAAATCAGGAAAGACGTTAAAAAGGAAGCAAAGGAAAAGGCCAGTGGTCTCTTCGGGCGAAAGTAAAGATATGCTATTGTCGCTCTTCTGTATTGGGAGATAATCTGTGGATGAGTTCAAGAAGCCGAGTGTAATAGACGGTTATACCTCTGTTCAAGCTCTGCGCCTGGCAGGACAGAATAACCGCGGGCCGCGTTTCAGACCGTCACGCACAACACTGCCTGCAACAGAGAAAGCCAAAACGGAATCCGGGCAAAGCAAGTTTCGGCCCTCTGCCCGGATTAATCATACCATCATTCCCGAAAAATACGAGATTGTCTGTTATGAATGCGAATATAATTTCACACTGCCAGGCCATATTCACAATACGATCTGCCCTAAATGCCATCATCTGCTGGAACTCGCTAACCACGTAATTGAGGGAAAATCAAGTGAAAGAATCAGGACTATAGGAACTATAGAGATTACGTCCAATGCAATACTCAACAGGGCGGACCTTGTTGGTAGAGATGTGATATTGGCAGGTGACGCAAAAGAGGCTGTAATCCGGGTCTCCAGATGTCTTACACTCTGTCCCGGAGCCAAATTTGATATCAAAAAGATTCGAATGAAGGACCTTTGCATCAGAAGTAATGGTAAATTCACTATCAGACGCAAGATTGCCTGCAGAAACCTCGAGGTTGAAGGAAAACTTAATGCTAAGATCTATTCCGACGGAATGGTCACTATAAAACCCGGCGGCCTGCTCCATGGGGAGATTCACGGTCCTCATCTCGTTGTTGAGGAAGGCGGCGGCCTGAAAGCAAAGGTTGTTGTTGGCATAGGAAAACCAGATGTTGGATAAAAAAAGAAAAAGACAGGGAGATAAGGTTATGAAGTATGGGTTAGGACGAGGCTTGGGAGCATTATTGAAAGACGACACCGTTGCCGTAAAGCCGCCGAAACAGGAAAAAGGCCAGGTCATCAGAATAGCGATCGGGAAGATCGAAAAGAATCCCGTCCAGCCCCGCCACTCGTTTGATAAAGAAACAATCAGTGAATTAGCCAAATCGATCAAGGAACACGGCGTCATTCAGCCCCTCCTGGTTCGAATGCAGGGAGAAAGGTATCAGCTTGTTGCTGGAGAACGGCGTTTAAGGGCGGCCAAATCTGCCGGTCTTACGGAAATACCCGCCATTATAATTGATGCCCCGGATAATGAAGCTCTTGAACTTGCACTGATTGAAAATCTCCAGCGTGAAGATCTTAATGTGCTTGAGGAAGCTGAAGGATACCAAATGCTCGGCAAAAAATTCGGCCTGACACAGGAACAGATAGCAGAAAGAGTCGGTAAGGCACGCGCGTCCATAACAAATATAACGCGCCTCCTCACACTGCCCGACGAAATAAAACAATTAGTTATCAATGGCCAACTCTCTGCAGGTCATGCCAAAGTACTGACCGGCCTGGAAATAAGAGAAGAACAGATTCTTTATGCTAAAAAAGCGGTAAAGGAAAATCTTTCCGTACGTAATCTCGAGAAAACAGTTGAAAGAATCAGACGAGCTCCACGCAAACCTCGAGCACAGCGGTATGATATGCCAGTAAATCATGTTACTCACCTCTCCGACAAATTACACAAACATTTCGGAACAAGTGTTCGCATTTCTCCCTCCAAAACGTATGCCAACGGTAAAAAAGGAAAAGGTTCCATTGAAATCGATTTCTTTTCAAACGAAGACCTGGACCGCATTCTGGAATTACTGGGAATCTCGGGAGAATAGAGAGTAGGTGTCAGGTTTCAGGTTATCATGAGAATCAATTACTCAGCATTATTCCTTTCTATTCTTTTGTGTTATTTATGCTCATGCCGTCAGGAAACGGAGCCAGTTAAATCACCCGCGCAATTCGATCCTTTCATGTTCAGCGGAACAAAGGCACTTGAAGAAGTATGTGATTTCGTCGCAATAGGCCCACGCCATTCGGGAACCAAGGGCGCAAAAAAGGCAGCTGCCTATCTCGCAAAACGTCTGGAAGAAATCGGAATCGAACCTTTAATTGATGAGTTTACGGACTTAACCCCGCGCGGAGAAGTCACATTCCGCAATATCATGGGCATCATTCAAGGCACAGAAAATAAGTCCATCATCATAGCTTCACATTACGACACAAAATCCGGCATAAGCAAAGATTTTATCGGCGCAAATGACTCAGGTTCCAGCACCGGACTTCTGTTGGAATTAGCCGAATTGTTCCTTATGCATACAAACAACACGTCACCAGGCCCCAGTATAATAATAGTATTTTTTGACGGTGAAGAATGCATGGAACAATATGGCGAGAATGACGGCCTGCACGGAAGCAAACATCTTGCCAAAACGCTTCTTCAAAACCAGCGTGCCGATAATGTAATCGCTGTCATTGTGGCGGATATGATCGGAGACAAAAACCTGTCGGTAACATTACCCCGCAACAGTACTGCCGAACTGACATCTCTCGTGTTCAAATCGGCCCGGGAAGAAGGCGCTCGGCTGAAGTTCTCACTTGCTCATTCGAACATTCGTGATGATCATGTGCCGTTCCTTAAAGCCGGTATGCCTGTTGTGAACATTATAGACCTCGAGTTCGGTTCAGCGCCCGGAAAAAACGATTACTGGCATACTCCGGAAGACACATTGGATAAACTCAGCGAGAAAAGTCTTGAAACCGTCGGCCGTGTGGTGATACGTACCGTTAATAAGCTGATGGTTAACTACCCTTTTTGATTGTCTCATTACAAACCTCAATGTATAGTAAACTTTATTATGGCAAAGTTTCTCCCAATGTTTTTATTATGCGGCGTTGTGATAGGACTTATGAGCCTCATTCTCGTAAAATTCTTTAAACACCTGCATAAACTCGAAGTTAAACGATGGGGAGCCAAACGCGAATCCCAGACGGGACCATTCGAACGATTCAAAAAGATTTTATCTCGAAAGAAGTAATGATACGTGATTGCAAAAAGTTAGTCGCGCACTTATACAGCGAAATCCAGCTCTGTACGGACATTGCAGTCATAGGATTAAGTGGAGGCGCGGATTCGACGCTAATCGCTATATTATGCATGAAATCACTGGGCAAAGAAAATGTCTATGGTATCAGCATGCCGTATAACGAGTCGGACATCAAAAGACTTAATTCCCGGTCCGCCCCACTTGCCGCTAAACTCGGCATCAATCATCAGGTACGTTCCATAGCAAAGATCGCCAACGCAATAAACGATCAAATCGTTCTGGAAAACTCATCTGAACTCACAGGTATGAATAAAGGCAATTCGAGAAGCCGAGCAAGAATGTGCGTTCTGTACGGCATTGCACACAACCTTTCCTGCAAAATGCCTGGAAAACGCGTCCGGGTTATTGGAACCGGCAATATGTCTGAGGATTTTATCGGTTACGATACCAAAGGCGGAGATGCATTGGCCGATATTTTTCCCATAGGCGATCTTTTTAAGTCGGAAGTCTATCAGCTTCTGGAATATTTCAAGGGCAAGAGCGTAATAGACGAGGAAAATATAGACAGAATACCGTCCGCCGGTCTGACGGAAGACCAAACGGATGAAAAAGATCTGGGGTATTCATATAACGAAATGGAGCAGAGCGTAAGGTTCTGCCTGAAAAATCATGGTACCATGCCGGAGCCTAAACTTGACGAAATCACCTCATATGTATGGCATCGTCATAACGTGCATAAACACAAGCACGAGGCCCCACCCGTAATAAGACTCCGCAGTTTCTGCGATTAACCCGAACATTTCACGAGTAATCTGCTGCAAGCGCGGATAGCACCGCCCCTGCTGCTTTTCTCACAAATTTCTCAGCCGCAGGCTGATCCGCCCGTGGCGGACAATTTCCAATTTCGATGTTTGTGTTTAAACACAAACATCTCGTTGTTCTCAGAAACAAGAATCCATATGAACCCCGGGCTATTCCCCTGTATTATTTCTACAGGAAGCTCCGCGTTTTTTATCCGGAAAACTGTCTTTTTCTGCCCGTATATTCTTCGAGATAAACTTTTAATCCGAGCTACACATAATTTGGCAGGATTTATGCTTTTAATATTAGAATGTGACAAAATCTATTTCATAACATGGAAGGGGGTCACCATGTATCTGAATTACTGGAAACTTAATAAACATCCTTTTAACAATGTTCCCGACCCTGAGATGTATTTTGATATGCATCACAGTGTTGATGAGGCTGTCGGCGAAATACTCTTTGCCATTGAAGAAGGTGACGACTGTTTAGCCGTCGTTATAGGCCGTGTGGGAGTCGGAAAAACTACATGCTTGCGCATGGTATTGAACACCCTGGAACAATCAAAGTACAAGATTGCTTTTGTAACGAATCCTGACATGACATTCCCTCAACTGCTTCGAGAAATCATCGGGCAGATAGAAGAAAAGCCGTGCGAAGAAAGAAGCAAAGATAAACTCCTCGAACTATTCAACAAAATCCTCTTTCAAACAAATGACGAAAACAAAAGGGTGGTAATATTCATTGACGAAGGGAACGTAATTAAACCGCACAATCTTGACAGCCTGAGACTTCTGACCAATATGCAGGATGATCACCAGAATTTGTTTACAATCGTACTTGCGGGCCAGCCGGAACTTGCAAAACGACTTGAGAATCCTAAACGGGAAAATCTTTTCCAGAGAATAGGCGTATACTGCAGAATTGAAGGCATCGACTCTATCGAAACAATGCGTGACTACATCGAACATAGACTTGAACGGGCAGGCTTGTGCAAAGGTCATGTTTTTTTCGATGAAGCATATCGATCTCTGTGGAAATTCTCAAACAACGGCGTACCGCGCCTTATTAATAAAATATGCAAGCTTGCACTTAAAGCGGGGGAAACAAATAAATTAACCTTGATCGACAAAAATATAGTCGATGCCGTCGGAAAGAGTTTTGAACGAACTTATAAGCGGTTAAGAAAAACTTTAAAGCATAAACTACCGAATGATAAAACAAACAGCGTTAACAGCAGCAATTCCACTCCCGCACCTGAATTCAAAATACTGAACGCGGCTGAGCGAGAAAGAATTGCCAGCAAAATAGCAAGTGAACGAATAAATCATATGACACGAGTTGCAGATCCATTTGAAGCCTGGACACAGGCAAAAAACGAGATTCTCAATGAAATGGACATGCTTCAGCAAGCGGTCACATCCCAACGTGCCGTCGGCTGAAGAATTGAGACGGTTCCGGCGAGAGTAATCACCGTAAACCGAATATAAAAAGGATTCTTAATTACTATGAATAAAATAAGTCTGGTATCACGAAGAAACACAAAATGCGTTAAGTTCCCAACCAGGGCCAGCTTGAGAGCCAGGGAAAGGTTTAACGCTGAGAAAACAGAGTCTTTAGAATCTCTCAACAAAGAAACTCCTGACACAAACAATGTATGCATAACCAAAGAAAAGGGAGTGCCAACCCTGACGGCAGAATTAAATCACGATCAGAATATTGAATTTGGCAAAACATCTTCCGAGTATCTTAACGGCAAAAATCAGTCTGAAATTATGGCTATGGTCACAAAAGAGAATATGGGAGACAAATGGGAGCTCAAAATACAGCTTATGCCGGAACATTTTTCTCAGATGTTAAATACTAAACAGACGGCAAAAATGCTTGGAGTAAGCGTATCAACAATATATTCTCTTGTCAGGAAAGGGATTATTCCCGCAACTAAAGTAGGAAACTCCTGGCGATTTGTATGGTATGAAGTCCTGAACGCACTGAAGCGTAATATGCTATATTAATCTTATTTTCTTTTTAGAATCTTCTGCAGTTTTTCAGTGAGCATATCCGCGGTGTACGGCTTCTGAAGAAAGCCTTCGTAACTGCCTGAGGGTAAGTCACCAACTGCCGATTCTTCGGAGTAACCGCTCATCATAATAACAGGAACATCACGCTTGATCCGCTTCAGTTTCTGTAGCACTTTTTCGCCATCCATTCCGGGCAGTGCTATATCAAGCATTATTGCTACAATTTTCTGAGCATATTTCCTGTATTCATGTATTGCTGCCTGACCTTCGTCGGCTTTAAGAATAGAAAACCCTAACTTCCTCAACATCCGCTCTGTAACGGTTCGAACAACTTCATCATCGTCCACAATCAAAATAGTACCTTCCCCCGTCCACTGTTTCCACTCCCTGGGCTCCGCCGCTGATACCTCAATCTGCGTCTTTACACATGGGAGCAAAACTCTAAAGACACTTCCTTTATTCAATTCACTATAAACCCTGAACGCTCCTTGATGACCGCGGACTATACCAATCACAGCAGCAAGCCCCAAGCCACGCCCTTTAACCTTGGTCGTGTAAAATGGATCAAAAATCTTTTCCTGCGTCTCAGAAGACATGCCGCAGCCGGTATCCTGCACTTCAACAAATACATATTTCATGGGTTCAAGATCTTCGGCAACATAACATCCCAGAAAATAATCCCTGTCACACTCCGTTACCCCTGTAATTACAGTAATGCTCCCGCGCTTATCACCTATTGCATCCGAAGCATTTGTAATCAAATTCATTGCCACCTGACGAATCTGAGTAGGATCACCCTCAGCTAACGGTATATCGTCGGTCAATTTATAATGGACCTTAACTTTAGAGGAAATGGCAGTCTTAAGAAAACTGCCCATTTCTCTGACCAAATCAGTCAGATTGAACTGTTTTGTAACCATTTTGGATTTACCCGCATAAGCCAGCATCTGATTAGTAAGTTCCGTGGCTCGCAATGTAATATCTTCTATTTCCTGAACATACAATCTCGCAGGGGATCCCGGAGGCAATTCAGCTTGTGCTAAACCCGTATTCCCGAGAATACCCATCAGAAGATTATTAAAATCGTGCGCAATCCCACTCGACAAAACACCAAGACTCTCAAGCTTCTGGGTATGCTGCATCTGGCCCTCTATTTTCAGGCGTTCCTGCTCCGTGCGCTTACGCGCTGTAATATCTCTGGAAATACCGAAAGTCCCGATAATTTCACCTTCTTCATTATATAAAGGCATTTTTGTAGTTGAAATCCAGGCCTCGGAACCATCCGGCAGTTTCCCTCTCTCTTCCACACCTATGATCGGCTCGCCTGACTTGATGATTTGTTGTTCTGCCGCAAAAAATCTTTTCGCAATCGCTTTTGGATAGAAATCAAAGTCCGTCATCCCTACAGCCTCTTCAGCATCATGCAAACCGTACTTCTGCGCCAATGCCTTGTTTATTTTAATAAAGCGGCCCTCTTTATCCTTAAAAAAAATGTAATCCGGAATATGGTCCATCAACGCGCTAATAAAACCATGGGCTTTCTCCAAGGCAAGCGTAGCATTTTTATGCTCTGTAACATCTTTGGAAATACCGAAAGTCCCGACAATCTCTCCTTTATCGTCATACCATGGCACTTTCGTTGTCAAAACCCACGTCTCAAAACCATCAGGCCACGTTTCTTTTTCTTCCTTATCTACAATAGTCTTAGCCGTCTCTATTATTTCCTGCTCATCCCTGTAACTCTTAGTTGCAAGCTCTTTTGAATAAAAATCTTTATCCGTCTTCCCTATAAGCTTCGAGGGATCATCAATCCCCAATGTCCCGGCTAAAGCTTTGCTCACTCTGACAAAACGGCTTTTCCTGTCCTTAAAGTAAATATTATCCGGTATCCTGCTCATAAGCGCATTAAACAGTTCTCGTTCCCTGGCAAGCTCACTCAATACTTTCTTCTGCTGAAAAACACTTCCGAAAATCTCGGCAACAATATTGAGAAGAGAAACGGTAGCTTCCGGCCATTGTCTTGGCCTCTGTTCTGTTGCAAAACCTATAAACCCTGTTTCATCAGGAACAATTTCAAAAGATATACACAGTAATGACTGAATTCGCGTTAACTGCATGCTCCTTCTATCAGGAACATCTGCCGGAAGATCCCCTGCATCTGCAATATTAACAACATCGCAACGTTTCATCCTGGTCATGCGCTGCAGGACATCTCCTGCCTTTTTCTCGAGATGTTCATTATCCAACGGCTCTATATTCTCCCCGCGCCACGTGTACATTTTTTTTATCTGCTGTTCCGCATTGCAATATCGGCAAATAAAACAAAAGTCCAAATCCAGAAATTCTCCCAAATCATGTAAAGCCTCGTTCATCAGGCCATCAAGTCTATTTCCCAAAGGCCCCACAAACCTTCTGGAAATCGTTGTGACAAGCTTTTCCAATTCAATTCTATACTGTAGTTCTTTGTCTACTTTCCGCCGTCCAAAAGCAGCTGCAAAAATTTCACCTACCAATCTGAGTAGCGCAACTACCTCATCATCCCAATATCTTTCTTCCCAGACAGAATCAAACCCTATAAACCCTAAAACCGTTTTCCCGCATATCAGAGGAACCAAAATAACAGATTGAATGTCTTCTGACCGGAATTCTTCCTTTTCCGCAGCTGCTTCTGGCGGCAAGTCATCAACACGGGAAATATTGACAACTTTTTTATTTTTAACTTCGGTAAGGCTCCATCCAAATATGCTCGTATCAATATTCTTCAGTTCACTTATCTTGGACTCAACATTTTCTGCCGTCCATTCATGCGTATTATCCATGGTCATGCCGTCCTGAGAAAACTGAAACACATAAGCACGATCCACCTTCATAAACATGCCCATTGCCTTTAAGGCATCACTTATCCCGACATCCATCTCCTCTGAAGAAAGATTAACAAACCGTGTTGAAATTTCTGCAACCAACTTTTCAAGTACTCTGCGATACTCCAGTTCCGTTTCAGTCTTTTTCTGCTCTGTTACATCACGGAAAATACACTGAACAATTAATTTATCGCCTATATGGAGCACTGAAGATGTTGCATGGATATCCTTGATTGCGCCCGATTGAGCCTGTATTTTTGTCTGAACGCTAAGAATATTCTCGTTCTTCACGCGCTCTTCCAGCCTTTTTGAACATATATCTGCTATTTCCGGCGGATGGATATCAATTTTAGGCCTGCCTATTATCTCTTCTCTTTTTTTCTCCAGGAGAACCTCTGCGGCCTTATTACAATTAATGATCAAGCCGGTAACCGGATCCGTCCATAAGATAGCGTCCGACGCATTTTCAAATGCCAATTTAAATTCTTCTTCAGCTTGCATAAGATTTCCAACAGGACACAAAGGTTTGATATCTGCGCCAAATTCTTTTCGTTCCGGTTCCGTCTGAGAATATGATGTCACGATTATATAACGCCCCTAACAGGCGAATTTTAAACAAATTTCTCCTATTATGCAAAGCATATAATCGTGATTATTCAGGCAATTTTGCTCATTTCTGATCAAAATCATACATTATGGAGACAGGAGACAGGAGTCAGGAATCAGAATGTAGAATTAATAGGGTGAAAACGCAAAGTTAATTTGTTTTCTCTTTTCTTCTGAATTCTGTCTTCTTCTACCGCATATGCTTTTCCAGAAAATCCTGAAAGATTTTCTGGTATTCCGTGTCAGCATCCAACCCGCCGGCATTATGCGAACCTCTCATCTCCACAAAACATTTAGGCTCAACAGCCGCTTTAAATAAACGCTGACCATGCTTGAAGGGTATCATGTCATCATCTTTACTATGCGCAATCAAAACAGGACAGCCGACATCGGCAATCCGATTGATTGAATCATACTTGAATCTGCATAAAAACCTGGGCAGAAACCAAAACATTTTCTTAGCCATATCCGGCGCGGATGTAAAAGTTGACTCAACAACAAGCGCACCAGGTTCTGTCTGTTCCGCCAGCCATGTTGCTATCGCCCCGCCCAGTGACCGGCCAAAAATAACAATTTTTTTACCATCAATATTCTTTTCTTTAGTCAAATATTCCCAGACGGCTTTTGCGTCAAGATAGGTCCCTTTCTCTGTCGGCTTACCGGAACTGTCGCCATATCCCCGATAATCAAAAATCAGCACATTTAATCCCATTTTATGGAAAGTCATAATTGAATCCGGCCGATCACCAATATCACCCGCATTACCATGACAGAACAATACAGTGCACGCAGACTTCTGGTCCCGCTCCGGTGCGGAGACAAACCATCCCGCAATTGTTTCTCCATCTTCTGTTTTTATTCTTACATCTTCATATTTCAAATTTAAATATTCCGGGGTAAGACCCACATCCTTATCGGGATAATACACGTAGCCTGGCTGCTTGAGAAAAACCAAAAGGCATAAGCCAAGATAAGCAACTGTTCCTATCTTGAGTACTGATAAAAAAATCTCCATAATCAATGACCTCTTCTTTTTCATGTTTTGCATCTTAATCTAATATCAATGAAACAAATTCAAAAGCTCCGCACCAGGATCCTGCCCTATAACAAGATAATACGCAACAGCCCCGAGTATTCCATGAACAATTCCTACCGCCCATATATTCCGATGCTTTTCATATATCCAGGTAAATCCAAGTCCTGCAATAAAAGTAAGCGCCACCAACCAGTAATTCGGGAAATGCGCTGCACAAAACAATATTGATGCCGCTAATACTCTAAACGGCAGTTTCTTTATTAACCCTCTTAAATTTCTGGTAATCAGCGCCTGTAGCACGAATTGTTGAGCAATACCATATACAGGATAAACAACGATTATCAGCCAGAATGTCAAAGGGAAAGGAAGCCTGTCATGCACTTTCCCGTAAATCAGAAGAGGGATCAGCGCCACAACTGCAAAAACAGCTCCAGCCCGCATAGAGCACGCGAAGTCATCCTTGCGAAACCCCCATGCGCCGGCAACACCGCGAGTCCTGACCAAACGCCACAACAGATAACAACCCCAGACCACAGCCGCGCCAATATTGTAAAAATGCTGCGGCCTGCTCAATGTCTCTGCCGCACCTTTCATTCCATCAACAACAACCTCAAGACAGACGTGCCCCACCCCGGTCAATATCGCCAGAACCAACTCCGGATAACATGGGCTCTTTGTGTAATTACTATTCATATTAATCAATGCCATACGATGTTCTCTTGGTTCGTAAAACAGGAAGGAACAACACATCCAGCTTTTTGCCGCTCTTATCCCGTTCATACCTGAAAAACCGCCACAAGAACGATACTTTCTTAAATTTGTCGCTTTTACGATCATATGTAATCGCCGGAAATATATCTACGCTTACATCATCATTCCTGCGCTCATAATCCCATAAGCGCCATAAAACTCTCGACCGCGTATAATCATCCACCTTCTTTTTGTTATCACCGGAAGAATTAATCTCATGTTTGTAGTCATACAAAAGAAGTAATATACGACTCTTGGTATCATGTTTGCTTTCCTCTGGAACCCTGGTGCTTGAATAGCTCCAGAGCGGAAAGAAACCATGACGCTTAATATAAGTGCCTGTCGAAGCTCTATCAGTCTTAGAAGAACCTGTACGTCGTACAGGGTTTACGACTAATTCATTCCTGTACCAGCATGCGGGAAGCGACCAGAACCTCTTGCCATACCTGGCATATCGGCTGCTTTTCTTTTCGGCTGATTCAATTGAACCTCTACTCTTATATCCATAAAAAGGAAACATTCCGGACCCGCTGTAGTTATCCCGTTTCCAATAATGCCCCCAGAGAAAATGACCATTATAATGCCCCGTCTTTTTTGTCCGCTTATGCGAAAACACCGGAAACAGCCAGCCGCCGGCATAATCTCCGGTTCGCACCCCTACAAGCGGAGTTAAAGGATAAACAAATCCGCTTCTCTTGTTCCTGTTCCATCCGAAAAGCGGTGTGTAAAATTCCTTTTTTCCACGATAGTAATACACAGGAAACAGATACCCTTCCCTTTCACCTCTACCCCATTCTTCACCAAAAATCCCAAGAAGCGCTTTGATCTTTTTTGTTTCGCCATTAGTCGAATACCATGACAACAGAGGTATCAGCATTTTATAGGTTGTATTCCATTCCTTCCAACTGGCATAAACAGGTGAAAGAAAAGTGTTTTTATCCTTATAATACAGAGGAATAACATGTTGAGAGCCAGGCTTCTCGCCCCAGCTGAAATGGGCCAGTGGCCCTGCAAGCCACAAGTCGTTCCTCTCCTTTCCTTTGGTCAACCATGAAAGCGCAGGCGGAAACACATATGTCGATGTATTATTCTTTCCCTGCCATTTTGCACCCGCAAGTGAAACAAAAGAGCCCGTTTGTCTGTTTCTGTACCAGAACGGAAACACATGCTGAGATCCCGCCTTTTCACCACAACTGAAATGAGCCAGTGGGCCCACACACCACAAATCTTTCCGATTATCGCTGGAACTCAACCATGACAGCAACGGCGGTATCATAGTCACTTGCTTATCATTAGCAGTACGCCATTTTGCCGCCAGCGGCGTCACTAACGTACCGCTCTTTTTATTGTGATACATCAACGGCAGTATATGCCTAGCTCCAGCCTCTTCACCCCAGCTCCAGTGCGCCAGCGAACCGCCCACCCACAAATCACTGCGCTTTTCTCCTGAACTCAGCCAGGACAGCGCCGGCGGTATCATTGTTGTCGTAACATCGTTTTTGTCTTTCCATCTAGCGACAACAGGAGAAACCAATGTTCTTGTTTCTCCATTCCAATAATAGGCAGGCAGTAGATGATGCGACACGTAATCTTTACCCCACTTTGCATGAAATATTGGCGCAAGAGTCCAGAATTCTCCTCCCGTTTCATTTCTGCCGCCCCAGGACAATAGAGGATACAAAAGCCATTTCCGACCATCCGAATCTGTCTCCCAGCCGCCGATTAATGAAGCAAACAAACTGGAATCCTCAGCTTGACGGCGATAGTAAAACGGTATGACTGAATGCCAGCGGGTTTTGCCTTTATCCGATTGGCCTGCCGAATATAAGGGCGTAATCATACTGGACCCATCCGAATCTTTAACTCGATAAAACATAATTGGTGAAAACTGCCATGATTTCCCCTGCTCACTGCTCCCGCTGGACCATGGTAGAGACAAGAACAAAGAACCTTTTTCGTCTTTTGCGCGATAATAGAATGGAAACACATGACTGGTTTTAGAATTGTCGTCTTGCCCGAAATGAGCCAGCGGACCGCCCATCCATAAATCGCTTTTATCAGAACTCTTCCGGCCGCCGGACAATAAAGGCAGGATCATCCACGCCGAGCCGTCTTCATCTTTCATACGACCGCCTAACAATGTCGCAAACAAAAGACTATCTTCCGACTTCTTGCTGAAATAAAACGGGACAAGCAAACTCCATTTGTCATCATCAGTGGCTCCTCTTCCTCTGGAATAAACAGGCGTAATGGAACAGCTGCCTTTCTGATCACCGTAATTAAAGAAAACCGGCGGCATAAACTTCCATGACATGCCGTTGTCTGTTTTTCCGCTGGACCATGGCAGAGAAATAAACACGGAACCTGAATCGCTTTTCCAATTAAAATAAAACGGTAACACATGACTGGTTTTGGTGTCTTTATTCTGACCAAAATGAGCCAGCGGACCAAGCATCCATAATTCTTTTCGATCATCACTTTTCATACCGCCGGATAAAACAGGAAACGCCGCCCATGCTGAAGTGTCTTTATTTTTGTAATGCCCGCCAAGAAGTGTTGCAAAAAGACTTGAGTCTTTCGCCTTCCTGGAAAAATAAACCGGTAAAAGCAGACTCCATTTCTTGTCACCGGACAAATCGCCGCCCCTGCAATAGAGCGGCGTCAGCAGCAAACGATCATCCCTGCCTTCTGAATGATAAAACAGGGGCAGAACAAAGTGCCATTCTGTTCCATTCACACCACTCCCTGTAGAATATGGCAAAGAAAAGAACCGAAAGCCCTGTTTGTCCCGCTGATAGATATATAGAGGCAAAAAAGCGTTACCCGTATCCGTACCGGATATTGACGACCATTTATGGCCCAACGGCCATAACAAGAAACCATATTTCGAGTAACTTCCTGCCAGTGGAAATACATGCCATCCTTTTTCACCATCACGATTCTGAAAGTGAATAAACGGCCCTAATATATAGGCACTGTATCCAGAAGGATCTTTCTGAAAAGACCATAAGGGTATAAGTTTATCGTATCCGCCTCTCGCGCCTAAAGGCTCACCGCCATGCCAATAGAGCGGAAAAATTGTTTTGTAGTCATCGCCCCAGAACGCGGGAAAAATCCGGTTATCACCCGACCTCTGATCAAACTGCGCTATCGGCCAGAGCACATTGTAAACCTTTTCTTCTTTACTCAGGCCGTAAACAGACATCATAGGCCGAAATGCAAAATGATCGTCGGTCTTTTCCATAAGCGGCCACAGCATTGAGACCCGATCTTTATTCTTATAAACAACAGGCCATAAAGGAATCCTTTCCGGGTCTTTCATTTCCTTCTCATTTTCACTGTAAAAAGGAGTACCTTTCCACTGCGGACTCGTCGCGCAACCGGCAAGCATCATCAAGGCACAAATCCCTACTAAAACTACTCTATTCCATCTGTGTTTATCTGTGTTCATCTGTGGTTTCATTTCTTTTCTTTGTGTCCTCTGTGTCTCTGCGAGAGATACTCTTTCCCCTCATCCTTCCCTCACAATTTCTCTCTGATTTTTTCTACTGCTCTTTCAAGTATCCCGGGTCTATTCTCAACATATTCTTTCGCTATCTGCTTTAACTGTTTCAAATCAACTTTACCGGAACCCAACACCGGAATAGTTTCTATTCTGACAAAATTATCTTTCTTCGGTTTCCAGAGATTCGGCAGATCGCTTTCCTTCATGATTTTTCGTAATTCATCCACACTGCCCGCTTCGTCAGTATAAACCACAACAAGCTGTTCGCCTCTCTTTTCATCTGGCGCGGAAGTCACAGAAACCACCTGACCGATAGAATCAAGGGCCTGCATAAACTTTTCTTCCACGGCCAGATGCGGAACCATCTCGCCGCCGATTTTACTGAACCGCGACAAACGATCTACTATATATACAAATCCGTCTTCATCCATTTTCGCGATATCACCGGTATTATACCAGCCGTCTTTCAATACTTCCGCTGTCTTTTCCGGATTATGCAGATAACCCATCATGACATTCGGACCCTTTACAAATAAAACGCCTTCCTCTCCGTAAGGAAGTTCTTTGCCGCTATCAATATCTATTATCTTTTCAGCAACGCCGGGAACAGGATGTCCTATACTGCCTTCTTTTACTCCGATCTGCGGGACATGATCAACTTCAACATCAGGAATACTGAGGTTTGCCGCAGGAGACAGTTCGGTAGCACCATAACCTTCAAGCGGACGGATCCCGAATTTTTCCTCAAATGAATCAGCCACACGTTTCTTTAGTTTTTCAGCTCCCACCACTACGGCCTTCAGACTGGCAAAATCTTCACGTTTCGCGCGCCTGATATATGCCAGTAGAAATGTAGGTGTTGACATGAGAAGGGTTGAACGAGTTTCCCTCACAACTTCCGCGATCTTGGCGCCATCAACAGGATTCGGATGATAACAGGCCGAAAATCCGCCTATAAGCGGACACCACATGGCACATGTAAATCCAAACGAATGGAATAGAGGCAATACTCCGCAAATACGGTCTTTTTTGCTAAACCTGAATACCATGCTGAACGATTCTATATTGGAAATAATATTATGATGACTGAGCATAACGCCTTTGGGCTCTCCCGTACTGCCGGAAGAAAAAATCACGGTGGCAAGACTATCGGGGCCCGGCTTCGCAAAACTCATCAGCATGGAAACCGGCATAAAAAGAGCTTTGAGCAAAGCGCGCAATTTGTTGCCCGCTGTTATTCGGCGGCTGATGTCTTCTATAAAAACTGTTTCTTCAGGAATTTTAAAATCTTTCAGTTTATCCAGAAAAACATGTGAAGATATAATAGTCTTTATATTACATTGCGTTATAGCCGACTTGATCGCGTCGGTTGACGCGGTAAAATTAAGATTAACCGGCACACGTCCCTGCAGAGTTATGGCAATATTGGTCAACACACCGCCAACGGATGCCGGCAGAACCACCCCGATCTTTTCCTGATCACCGGCTATCTGTTCTATCTTTTCCGAAAGCACAATAGCCGACACAAGCGTTTTGCCGAAACTAAGACTCTTGCCTGTTGTGTCGGATACTGCATTAGCAAACCAGTTTTGCCTGGCCGTTTTAACAAAACGCTGAGGCAATATACGGTCTTTTGCCTTTTTCAAATCAAATGCTTTTCCCGACAATTCAAGGACCGCCTCACGCACTTCCTGCGCCGAAGATGAAGGCGGCATCTGCCTGCCAAACTGGACCGTAACCGGATAAGGAATCTTTTTCGGTATTGTCGAAAGAATTTTACCGTAATAATGACTGAATATACTGCCCCACGCCCCGTCAATATGAACAGGTATCACCGGATGCATCGTGCCTTTTACTATTCTCTCCATGCCTGACCGAAACCCGCGCATATTCCCGTTTCGTGTTAAAGCGCCCTCCGCGAATATGCAGACAAGACTGCCGCGATCAAGCGCCGCGCGTGCATCATGTAAAGACTCAATAATTTTTCGCGGTGCATCATCAGGAGAAACCAGAATCACCTTCATCAGCCTGAACACAGGTCTCAACCATGACATTTTCTGATAAATCTCACGGCCCATCACAAAGCAGATACGTCTTTGCTGGACTGATCCTATAATCAACGCGTCAACCCATGTAACATGATTGGAAACCAGAAGCGCCGAACCTTCTATCGGCAGATTTTCAAGACCATGCACCTTGATTCGATAAAACAACCTGGTTATTGCAATAATAATGAAGCGCACAAAGAAATCCGGCAGAATAATCAGCGAACCTATGAACAGAACGGCTGTAAGACTGCCCAGAATTAGAAATCCCTGGCTCGGTGTCAGACCCAGAACACCGTCAAAAAGCAGAACAGTAGCAGCCGCAAGGGCCACGCCGAGAAAACTGACAAAATTCTGGCATGCTAGAATTTCACCTAATCGTTTTTCAGGACAACGATATTGAATGAATGCATTCAGCGGGACTATAAACAAACCGCAGCTGATACCAACAAGAAGTATAAGCATAACCACACTGTCAAAAGAAAGTGAACCTGCCCCCAGCAGCAAGCAACAAGTCGTCAACCCTAAAGCACCTACAGGCACAATCCCGAACTCAATATGGCGACCCGATATTCTGGCCGCAAATACTGCGCCCAACCCTATACCCAATGCCGCGACAGAAAAAATGTAACCGCTTTCTTCCCACGACAGGAAAAGATTCTCCCGCCCGAACAGAAGAATGTTCTGCTGCATAAACGCGCCAAGATACATGAAATAAGCAGAACCTATTATCGCGAAAAACATATATTGATCCCGCTTAACTTCACGCAATGTCCGGAAAATATCCGCGATAAAAAAAGGCGTAAACTTCCTGGTCGATCCTGCAGGCTTTGTTTCCGTAATCCTCATGCTTGCCAGGGTCCCTGCGAAAGCCAGCATCACACAGAACAGACCAAGCGACAGATAGTCTTTCGACAAAACCTCCAGCAAAAGGTATGAAGGAATAAACGCCCCTATTATTATTGCCAGATATGTTAAACCTACCAGAGCTCCATTGGTTTTCGATAATTTATCAACAGAAACAAGTTCCGGTATAATCCCATATTTCGAAGGGCCGAACAAAGCGCTCTGTGTGGACATCAGGAATATAACGCCAAAAAGAGCATATTTGTTCCCCCATACTATAGCCAGACAGCCCAGTGCCATGACGGCTATCTCGAGAAACTTGCAAAAAACTATTATTTTCTTTTTACTTAACTTGTCTGCAATGATGCCTGCGGCATGAGAAAACAAAAGAAAGGGTAAAACAAAGACTATTCCAGCTATGGCTATGATACTGCTTCTATGCTCATCCCCCATAAGAAAGAGAAGAAAATAAATAACGAGCAGCTTGAAAATATTATCATTTAATGCGCCAAGAAACTGGGTCACATTCAGCCAGGTAACAGAGCGTGGAAGTTTTATGCTGTCGTCTGCCTTCATAATTCTTAGTTATGTCCTAACGATTATTTCAAAAACCGTATTATAGCGATGTTTCAGACGGCTGCGAAGGAGGATTCTCCTTATCAGATGGATCAAACCAGGCATTGACAACAGAAAAAATCATTGTACCCAGACTGATCACTCCAAAAGTCGAAAGTGTTCTCCAGAATACGTCATTTTTGGCAAAATCCCAGATTGCCAGGATACACACTATCACACTGAGACCGATACATATACTGATAGTATAAAATGTGAATGCCTTAACTTTGTCCGGATCAATATATCCTTTTCTCTTTGCTGTTTTCATGCCCACTTCTCCTTCATGATTATATTTCTTCTCTTTGTATCCTCTGTGTCTCCGTGAGAGATTCTTGCCCCTACTCTTTCCGAAATTCACCATGCTCAAGAAAATACAAAACCTGGCCAATAACAAACTGTCTCTGCATTATAAACGTATGACTGCTGTGTACCACAAGAAAATCTTTCATCCCTTCAAGTTTCGTACTTTCAACGGAAACTTTCCCGTCATTAGGCCCATCAATGAAATATGAATAGAACGGATTAAGCGAAGAATCTCCGGCAATTATACCAACCTCATAATCAATTTTCCCCAGTGATCTAGGCAAATCGTCGGTTCCCGTTCCCAAACTTTGCCCCGCTTCACCTGTTATAAATTGATACAGCCTGACATCACCGAATGTATCAACAAGCTCACTTCCATTATTCGGAGGACTCAACATAACTACACGACCCACATTAAAATCCTCGTGATCATTCAAATAACAGCGCACCAGAATCCCGCCAAGTGAATGAGTTACAAAATTTATCTTTTTAGACTTATTCGTACATTTGTTCTCAATTGCGGAATCAAGCATTTCAACCAGCTTGTCAACCGGCTCATTCATCGAAGAATACTTCATATTAACAACTTCATAACCCGCGTCGCTTAAGTTTCTCTCCATCCTCCTCATAGAGCGGTCCGTCCGCCCCATCCCATGCAGAATGATTACGTATCCGCCCGGCGCTTCAACGTCCCATGATTTATCAGGACAAACCAATAGACATCCTCCGGTCGCACAGGATATTGCCAGGGAAACGACAAGAAACAAAACCAGCATTCTCTTCCATAATAACATTACGACCACCCCAACACTTTATAATAATCCGGTACTTCACCTTTGTGACAAAACTGGCAATCATTCTGAATCGATTCAAATGGTATCGGCAGTTTACCGCTGAACGCTTTTTTCAATTTGTCCGCGTTATCCAGGAGAAAACAACGCCGCCTTGGTTTATGGAAAGCTCCATTCATCCGCCGCCAGATGTCTTCCAAACTTTCCTTATTGATATTCCCGAATGAAACAGGAACAAAATCACAAGGACATACATTACCCTCCGCGTCAATATACATATGCTGAAAACCCGCGCCGCAGCCATACATTTCTCCATGCTCAATCTGCGCGAACGAACATACTTTGGGCAGATCCTTAACGCGATTTGTAAATTGATGCAGTAAACGCAATTGCTTCCTTTCGTCTTCAGCCAGACAACATGACCCATCACCTTTAAGCAAGCGCCCGGTAGGCATAGGCTCCAACAACCTGATCTCATGCACCCCCAGGTCACCGGCCAGTTTCAAATACTTCTCAAACGTTTTTTTATTTACGATATCCCGAGTAGCCACCAGCTGAATCATGGTGTAAAAATTCAACCTCCGCGAAATGCGTATCGCATCCAGCGCGGATGCAAAAGCGCCCTCTTTACCCCTTCTTTCGTCATGTATTTTCGCGTCATAATGGTCCAGGCTTACAGCCACACCGAATAACCCTCTTTTTTTAAATTCTCGTGCTCTCTTCGTATCAAACCCGTCCCCGCTGGTAAAAAGAATCGTCTCCGACCGCTCATCAACAGCTTCAATCATTTCTTCCAGATCATCACGCATTAACGGCTCTCCGCCCGTAAACCCTATTATGCAGACGCCCATATTCTGAAGATCTTTTATAAGCTTCAATGCCGTCTCCAAACACATGTCCCCCGAACCTCTGAATTCCTTACTGCAATGCCAGCATTTCAGTCTGCACTTATTGGTTATCGAAATATAGGAAGAAACTGGAACCGCCTTACCGTTCTTAAGACTCTTTATTCCCTCCACAAGTTTATCAAAAGACTTGCCCGGAAACGGCGGCAGAAAAGAATTTACCACTGTCTTCCCATTAAGCCGTGTGAATTTTTCATCCGACAAAAAACATCGCATGCCCCATAGATCCGACAATGACAAACCTTTTAATTTATCGCATTTCAAAGTTTTCAATAACCCAACCTGTTTTTCTATCTCATTTAAGTACATATCTTTTCTCCTTTTAAAACCCTTTTGCCCTGATATTTAGACAGGATTTACAAGATTTACAGGATGATAAAGAAAGACACAATCTTTCCTCAATCATGTGGATACAACCACATGATTGATAATTCTTTATCCCGTTGATCCTGTTGATCCCGTCTAAGAATTCTTTTTTCTTTCATCCCTTCTCCGCCATTCCTGCCGCAAAACAATGCGCTACTTCTATACTTCCGTCTTTCATGAAATCTTCTTCAATGTATCTGACAAAGCATTCGTCGCACTGAGGCTTGATTTCACAAGACATCATTTTGTCAAACCCGGCGCTCGCACCCGTGTGAAGAACCCAGTCAAGAACTTCGGCCCCGTTATTGAACAGAAACCGCTCCTCTCCTTCCCAGTTCCGCAGCGGCTTTAAACGAGCCGACCGGAAAAGACGATTCAGATGACTCTTGTTGCGCGGAAGCCGAAAATGGAGATCCATCACATTGTTCATATGGCGCGGATATGTCTGGGCCACTCTCATACAGGTTCTGCGTATCGACTCAAGCGTTTTGCGTCTGTTTTCTATCAAGCCAACTTTGCCGCCCCGTTTCAGCTTGAGCTTGATTGTTTTAAGAAGTTTATCCGGATCTACATATCCAATAGCCCAGCCGCAGGTTACAGCATCAAACGATTCGTCGGGAAAAGATTCAACAGCATCACTTATATCACCTTTCACAAAACGAATATTCTTCAGCCCTAACGATTCTGCTTTATCTTCCGCAACATTAATCATCCCGCGTGACCTGTCTATCCCTATAACCGTTCCTGTCGGCCCAACCTGCTCCGCTATAGCCAGTGTTAAAGTTCCCGTGCCGGATGCCAGATCCAATACCCGGGAACCTTTCCTTAAATTCATCTTTTCAATTAAATTACGAGAATGTTTGCCTACATATCTTGAAAAGAATTCATCATAAGTCGGACTCAATCTATTATAGTCTGCGGTAATGTCATTCGGCTGAACAACCTTACCCCGCATAAGAAACTGTAAAACCTTGAAATAAAAATGAACTTTCGCCGCTATCATCATGTCCCCATCCTGCTTATTGCACCAGTTCAGATTGCCGAAGCGCCGAGGCGTCAATGGTGAAGCCGTATAACATACTGCGAAATCCTTGAGAACAAAGGCGATTCGGTGATATGAGCTGGCCGTTCAGGTGAACAAAACGAAGAATTCCCAAAGGTATTAAAAGCACAAAGTGCAATCCTTAATTTTATATGGCAAATCTTCATAACTGTTATTCTGCTCAACCCTTATAACTTACTTTTCGTTTTGTTCATGCAATATGCAGGACATGTCTTTGCAATTACCGTGCCAACTCAAAAACCCTTTATTTGCGGTTTCCTGAGATTTAGTCATAGACATACAGAGCACATATGAAGTACATTTAATGTACTTATGAACAGATTTAAAGGAGAGCAATCCTACACATTCAGCCCGCCGAAATATTCGAGGTTCTGGGCCGCCATTGTTTACTGGATCAGCGACACATTTTTTCTTAAACGCGCGCACAAGATTGTCGGCATGAAAATAGCATCCGGCGGCGAAACGCTTCTGGAAAAATACAAAAACGGCGATTCTCTGCTTATCACGCCTAATCATTCGGATCATTGCGATCCGTCTGCTCTTCTGCATTTAAGCAGACGATTCAAGATTCCGGTCCATTTTATGGCGGCGCGTGAAATTTTTTCTAAAGAAAAAGGCCTTAGAGGTAAAATCCTTCAGAGAGCCGGTGTGTTTTCCATAGACAGAGAAGGTTCCGATCTGAAAGCCATAAAGGAAGCCATGCGTATTCTCGCTGAAGGCAAATACCCGCTGGTCATGTTCCCCGAAGGCGAAATATATCACCTTAACGAACAACTTACGCCTCTTAACGAAGGCGCCTCTACTCTGGCCCTTAGAACAGCCAGAAAATTACATAAAGCAAAATCCGGCAAAAGGATTTTTATCGTGCCTACTGCTATGAAATATCAATATATCGACGATATTTCTTCCTCCTTCCCGGAAAGACTTGCCCGATTGGAAAAGCTCCTGTTCTGGGAACCACAAGACGATTTGAGCGTTATTGACAGAATCTATAAGTTCGGTGAAGCAATACTTTCCCTGAAAGAAAAAGAATATCTTAACCGAACACTTGACGGCATCCTGCCCGAACGACTTCAGAAATTCCGTGAAATCCTCATAAGCAGAGAAGAAAAACGGTATTTATCAAAAATCAGTGACAGCAGCCATCCCGTACGGGTCAGAAGATTAAGGGGGAAAATCAGATCCATACTATTAGACGGCGAAAAACCGGAACAAAAAATCATTGATCAATGCTATAAAAGTCTTGATCGGCTCTATGTAGCAATACAATTGTACAGCTATCCCGGCCAATACCTCAGAGACAAAACATCAATGGATCGCATAGCGGAAACAATCCACAAATTTGAAGAAGATCTTCTGGAAGAAAACGTAATAAGAGGTAAAAGAAGCGTTGAAATTACATTCTGTGAGCCGATCGACATGCAGAACTACATGGATAAATTCAACAAAAACTCAAAGAAAACAACAACAGAGGTAACACAGCTGATCGAATCCGAAATCAGGAAGATTCTGGAATAATTATTTTTGACAGGATCAACAGGATTGACAGGATAAGACAACAAATCTTCCTATCCCGTGGATCTCGTTAATCCCGTCTAATAATCTTATAAAATCATGAAAACAAAATCTCTTACATCAAGTGAACGTGATTTTCTCGAACTCATAGCAGGCGCCGCGTTCGCTAATCCCTTCGGCAAAAACAGGGTCGAACTCGATCTGAAAATATCCGGATTGACCCACAAGGCTTCCGATATGGAAAGACTTAGCGCCGTATCCGGTAAAGTCCGGAATTTTATTATTAAGCTGGAAAAAGCCGGCAAGAACAGGATTAATGACTATTCCGGGCATGATCGATCTACTATTGAGATCGCGAATCTGTTCGACGTCTTTCACAGGTTTTTCGAGAAATTCGACCATTTAATAGAAAAGCAGGTTACCACTGAAGATCACTCATGCACTGTGCCTTTCGCTCAAGACATACTTAAAGAACTCGCTGCAAGAGGATTTGCACGAAACGAAACACGCCGATACCTGGCAATGTTTTATCAACTGCGACGCGCATTCTACTTCATTGACGTCGCACTTATCGGACGATCCACTTCCATGCAGCAGCTCAGACGCGCACTCTGGAATAATGTTTTTACACACGATATACGCCTGTATGACCAACACCTCTGGAACCGTATGGAAGACTTCTCCACATTATTACTCGGTGAAACAGGCACAGGCAAAGGCACGGCAGCTACCGCAATAGGGCGTTCGGGCTTTATCCCGTTCGACGAAAAGAAAGGGCGTTTCACTGAAAGCTTCATGAAATCGTTTGTCTCCATAAATCTTTCTCAATATCCCGAGACTCTTATAGAATCGGAACTGTTCGGACACAGAAAAGGCGCCTTTACCGGGGCCGTTGACGCTTACGAAGGAATATTCTCCCGATGCAGCCTGCATGGCGCGATTTTTCTGGATGAAATCGGAGACGTTACGATTCCCGTCCAAATCAAACTCCTGCAAATACTGCAGGAACGGACTTTCTCTCCCGTCGGAAGCCATGAAAAACAACGCTTTAACGGACGAGTCATAGCGGCCAGTAACAAATCAATTGAGAAACTGCGTCACGACAAATTGTTTCGCGACGACTTTTTCTACAGACTCTGTTCAGACGTTATAACTGTCCCATCTCTTCAACAACGGATACAGGAAGACCCGAAGGAACTGAATGAACTGCTGAACGTTACTATAGAAAGAACTGTCGGGCACAAATCTCCCGAACTGATTGAAATGGTAAGCGAAGTCATACGCAGAGAACTTGGCACCGACTACCCCTGGCCGGGTAACGTAAGAGAACTCGAACAATGTGTAAGAAGAACTCTGCTCACGAGAAGCTACAAAGGTGATCAAAGCTCTATTTCACCTGATCTCCGATCAAAAATCCTTAATCAGATAGATGCCGGAACTTACACCGCACAGAACCTGCTCGCCGACTACTGCTCGCTTCTCTACAACAGACACGGAACCTACGAGGAAGTCGCAAAACGTTCGGGTCTCGACAGACGAACGGTCAAGAAATATATTGCTAGCCATAATAAAGATTCCGGACAATGATCGTTCGTAGAGCTTTGACGCTTAATCACTGAAAATAGTCTTTGGCCGGGAAACAATTTTTTGGAGACCTTATGAAATCTCAACAAGTGGCAGCAGGGATTCTACTGTTAGTATCCGGAGTTGCCGGTCTCATATACGAAGTTGCCTGGGTCCGCTGGTTCTCGCTGATATTCGGCAACACTGTTTATGCTGTTACCATAGTACTTGCCGCGTACATGACCGGGCTCGGTATCGGCAGTCGACTGGGTGGTACGCTACGGCGTTTTGGGCGGGGTATGCGCGTATACGGCGGGCTTGAGTTTCTTGTAGCAGTTTCGTGCCTGATAGTGCTGGTAGTAATCAAAACATTTATTGGATCCGCGTATGAACAGATAGTGCTGCACTGCGCTGGCGGCGCAGTGTACACGGCATTGATTCGTTTTATCTTATGCTTCGTCGTGCTCCTCATTCCCACAGTCATGATGGGCGCGACTCTTCCAGTACTGTGCCAGGTTGTTGCCGGACGTCAGACTGCACCAGCTCGAGGGGTTGGTTGGCTTTACTCGGCAAACATCGTTGGCGCTACCCTTGGTGTTCTTGTTGCCGGATTTGTAATGATACCACGGATAGGCGTAAGCGCTTCAGTATATGCGGCTATTCTGCTTAACATCTGCTGTGCCGGTACAGCATTGTTCCTGGATCATCTTGGCTGGTATCCAAACGAAAACGCGACAGATAAAATCAAAACTGAAGATGATGATGATGCCGGATTCCAGGCGGCAAATGATGGGCGTATGCTTCCGCGTATGTCGCTGGTTACGGCTGTAACAGGATTCTGCTTTCTGGCGCTGGAAGTTATCTGGACCCGAATACTGCTCATGGTGATGGGATCCACGACGTATTCTTTCACCATAATGCTGGCGGTCTTTCTGGCAGGCGGCGCGCTGGGCGCAGCATTCTTCGGAAGCTTTTCAGCAAGGTTTGCAGCTAATGAGCGACGGTTGGCCATCCTGGGCGTTACGGTCCTGTTGACGGCAATAATGATTGGCGCGGCAATGCAACTGGTCAACTACATGCCGAGGCTATTCCTGCAGTTCATTATATGGATGGACCTCCGTTGGGTGACCTACATAGCAGCAAAAACTGTTATATGCATGGTACTGCTTTTCCCCTCTGCTTTTCTGCTTGGCGGTATTCTGCCACTGGCCTTTTCTCTCACAGGTGTACGAAGGGATGGAGTCGGAAATGGGGTTGGCCGTCTTTATGCGTCAAACTGCGCGGGATCCATTTTGGGTTCGCTGGCAGCAGGATTCGTCATGATCCAATACTGCGGCATGGAAAGCAGTCTTCGCATAACAGCAACTATCCTTTGTCTATTGGCCTTGCCTTGTCTCTACATTGCCGTCAAGCACAGCTTACTTTACAGACGATGGGCACTTTTCGCTGTTGCCGGGTGTTTGCTTACTGTGGCAGGCATATGGACAATGCCTGACTGGGACCGGAATACACATTCTCTCGGGGTTTACTTCAACCCTAAAACTTTTTTCAACTCCAAGGGCGAATTGATATTAGAGCAAAAGAAAAAGCGCCAGGAGTTGCTATTATACCGGGAAGGACTATCTTCGACTGCGTATGTAAAGCGAATGGGCGGCCAACTTGAATATTCAATAGATGGCAAGGTCGAAGCATCAACTCTCCTTGAAGATCTGCGTCTGCAGCGAATGGTTGCGTACTTACCGTTACTGCTTTCGGACAATCCTGACTCTGCTCTGAACATAGGATTAGGCTCGGGTATGACGCTGGGAACTCTCGCACAGTATGATCTAGAGAGAGTGGTATGCGTGGAGATAGAACCTGTACTGAAGGATATTGCATCTGCGTTCTCAAACTACAACCAGAACGTTATCAATAATCCGCAGGTCTCACTGGTCTTTACGGACGCACGTAATCTACTCAAGCTCGACAACACAAAGTATTCAGTTATAACATCAGATCCATTCGAGCCGATCGTGAACGGCGCAGCCAATCTGTATACCGTTGAACATTTCAAGCAGGCAGCATCGCGCTTGAAGCCCGGCGGCTGTATGGCACAGTTCCTACCCATGTACGAGCTCTACCGCAGGGAATATCAGGGGATCATCAAGACGTTTCACCAGGCATTTCCACATATGCTTATTTTTTACGTTGGGACAGACACAGTGCTGGTCGGATTTAACGACAAGCCTGTTCTGTCATTGAAACAGATGCGCCATAACATCGAAAAACATGCCGAATCACTCTGGGCCAGCGAGATAGGGGCAACTACTCTGGAAAGTATACTGGGGACAGCCGTGTGTTACCTGGGCCCGGATGACCAGCCTTTCGACACAGATGTACCGCCTAACACCGACGACAAACCGTTTGTCGAATTCCGCGCACCTGCCGCGCACACCGCAAATACGATTCCGCAAAATCTGAACTATCTGCGTTCTATAAAAAAAATACTCCCAAAAGATTTATTTAAAGATTGGCCCAGCCATAATAACCCGGAACTGCTTCTCAATAACGCAAGAGATATATGCGACCACTATATTAACGCAAAACAATCTTTTCTAAACGGTAATCTAAAGAACGCGGAAGCAGAGTTCAGGGCGATATTAAAGCTGAATCCTGATGACAAATATATTCGCAGAAAGATCGGCGTAACACTGCAGTGGCAAGGATCAGCATTGTTGGCACAGGGACGTCCGCGTGAGGCTGCCCCACTCCTTAAAGAAGCCTTGCGTATGGGGAATGAAAGTATTCAGACCATGACGGATGTAGCTTTTGCCGCACTGGCAATGCGGGACATAGAAACAGCCAAAGAGTATTCCGGAAAAGCGCTGCGAATGGCGGCGCGTGAGCCCAATGCAATGGTGGTTCGGGCACAGGTGCATTATGCCTGCAGTGAAACACCGCAGGCAATTGCCTTACTGGAAAAAGCTCTTGAGCTGGGCGGCAGCAAAGCCAGTGCGCTGCCGCTGCTTGCAAGGGCTTATCATGAAGAGAAAAACCTTGAACGGGCAGCCTTCGTATATGAGCAGATAATCGAGATAGGTGCTACGGATCGGCAAAAATATACGTACGCAGAAGTGCTGATAGCCGCGAACAGACCCAGGGAGTCAATAACCTTGCTCAGCGAACTTGACCAAAAGCTCCCTGGCAGTGTCAGAGCCAAACTGATGCTGGCGAAAGCTTACTGGCAGATGGGTCAAAAGAAAAAATCAAGAGACAAACTGGATACAGCACTCAAAGCAAACCCTGCTGCCGCCCGTGAAGGTATAGCACGCGACCTGATTCTTCAGGAAGCTTTCAATAGCGACACTCCTCACTGATAATTCAACCAACTATTTACAGCCCTTACAGCCCTTACACGCCGAAGAACATTTTGCTTTCTTAACTTTATCACATGCAGCGGCTTTTTTCTTGCCGTCACAAGTCACCGACTTACTGCTTGTTGTACATCCAACCATACCCACAACAAACGCCGCCATCATAACCACCATCATTAATCTTTTCATATATCCTCCTTGTTCTTATTCCGTGTAATCTATGGCAGATCTCAACAAAAATCAATATGAACAAATTATCTCATCCTATCTGTGTCCATCGGCGTTCACTTGTCCTGCGTAGCCTTGGCGAAGCATGGATCTGCGGTTCCAATTCTCTTCTTTCTTGCGGCATATTCTCATCTTCTGTATTGTCATAACCAGACAGGAAATAAACATGCTGGCTGATTACCATATACACTCTTATCTCTGCAAACATGCAACCGGAGAACCGGCCGATTATGCGGCAACTGCTCAACAAAAACAGTTAACCGAAATATGTTTTGCCGACCACGCGCCTGCGCCCTGCGGATACGACCAGAAACACCGCATGGGACTGGATCAATTTTCTGAGTACACGAAATTTGTCACAGAACTCCGGGACAATAACAACTCTGCTGTCCTGTACGGCATTGAAGCCGATTATTACGGCAACTGTGAACAGTTCCTGAAAAAATGGCTGCCGGAACAAAATTTCGATCTTGTTATCGGGTCCATACACTATATCAAGGAATGGGGGTTTGATAATCCGTCAGAACGCAAAATATGGGACTCATCAGATGTTACCAGCACATGGCGCGAATATTTCCGGCTCGTCGGCCAGCTAGCCGACACTGGTATGTACGATATCATGGCCCATATCGATCTGCCGAAAAAATTCGGCCACAGACCAGGCGACAAGAACCTGAAAGAAATGGTACAGCCGGCTCTGGACAAGATAAGCCAGGCGGGAATGACAATAGAAATTAATACATCCGGCTTACGCAAACCGGTTAAGGAAATCTATCCTTCCCCTCTGCTTCTTGAACTCGCTCACGAACGTGAAATTTCTATCTGTTTCGGCTCCGATGCCCACAAGCCCGACGAAGTAGGCTACTGTTTTGATGAAGCGCTGAAACTTGTGAAAGAATGCGGATATACTCATTACGCCCGATTCAGACAGCGCGAAAAAGAATTGATCGCCCTGCCCCGCTAAGAAACAAAGATGAAACCGCCGATGAACGCAGATGAACGCAGACAAAAGCTGAATGCAAAACAGGTACAGAAACTATTAATCAAAGCGGGCAACAAAGAAAAAGGCGGAATACTGCAGGGCTTTTTCAAAACGGGCCCTGGCGAATACGGTGAAGGTGATATTTTCAGGGGTGTAATGGTTCCAGCATCCAGAAAAATAGCCGTTCAATTCAAAAACATGCCCTTTGGGGAAATTCAGAAACTCCTGAAATCCAAAATCCATGAAGAACGCCTGGTTGCTATACTTATTATGGTCCGCAGATTTCAGGATGGAACCGAAAAAGATCAGAAGAAATTTTACAACTTCTATCTGAAAAACACTAAACACATCAACAATTGGGATCTGGTCGACCTAAGCGCTCATAAGATTGTCGGAGCCTATCTGTTCAATAAAAGCAGGAAACCCCTTTATGGTCTGGTTAAGTCTCGAAATCTCTGGGAACGGCGTATTTCTGTAATCGCTACATTTTACTTTATAAACCATAACGATTTCACAGACTCAATGCGTTTAGCAGCCAGACTTCTCAAAGACAAACATGACCTTATACACAAAGCAGTAGGATGGATGCTCAGAGAAATCGGCAAACGTAATCTCGCAGTTGAAGAAGAATTTCTTAAAAAGCACTACCGCTCAATGCCCAGAACTATGCTAAGATATGCAATAGAAAAATTCCCGGAACTTAAAAGGCAAAAGTATCTTAAGAAAAAATGAAGTCGATTATCATATAAGCTTCTTACAACTATTTGTGTGCTTGTAGTTCTTCATCCGAAACACAATTATTATTAAAGCGGATTCAATATCGGACAGAAAGAGTATAGATATGAAAAAATGGTTTTTGACTATCACCCTACTCTCGCTTGCGGGCAACATAGTTCTGTTATCCATACTGCTTTCGGCAAGGCATGCAGATCTTGACTTGTCTAAAATCACCGAGAAAACCCATGCCAGGAGCGCGGCGACTAAAGGAAAAGGGCATGACGCAAGACCGAGCAGGAATCCAGCCGCAACTGAAAGCAAGAGACAGCTTGGCAGTAACGAGGTTGACAGAGATGAAACCCCTTCCAGTCCCGACGACAGACAACTACTGGCCGACATTTACAAAGGCGATCAAGAGGTTCAAAAACCATCTGCATCTGAGATCAAAAGTATACTTGAAAACAACCTCGACGATCCAAGTATGCTTGTGGCCGCGTTCATGATGACAAAAGACAGAGCCCACTTGAAGGAAGCGCTGAAACTATTTCCGAATGATCCCAATGTGCTCCTTATTGCCGCAACCAACGCGGACTCTACAGAAAAGCGGCTCGATTTATTACAGAGGCTTAAGGCCGCAGATCCTGACAATGCGCTCCCCTTGTATCTGACGGCACATGCACTCTTCGAGTTAAACGATATCACTGGAGCAATCAAAGAAATTGATAAAGCCAGTTTAACTGCAAAATGTGACGATTACTGGCTGCAAAGCTCATACGGCATGGAAGAAATCTATCGCGACGCAGGACATTCCGCGGCTATTGCAAAAGCCATGGCGTTTAAGTCTACAGTACTACCACATCTCTCAAAAGTACGGGAGCTAAGTCGCTTTCTCGGCGAAGCCTATGAATCAGCCCTTCAGTCCGGCGACACATCACTCGCCCATCACCTTGTCGAGAACGACCGCGAGCTTGGCTCTCGCCTCGTAGAGAATAGCCCCATTATCATTCAGCTGGTTGGACTTAAGATCGAAAACACCGCGCTCAAGCGCATTCAGGAGCTTGCCACTGACGAAGAAACAAAGGAATTCAGCAAACAGTTTCTGAGAATCAATAAGCAGCATACTGCCGACATCAGATATTTAGTCTCACTTTTCGAGGACACCCTGGAAGGAGCTTCCGATTCAAATATCTCCAGTTACTTCGATAGAGCAAGGACACTGGGGGAATTTGAGGCCCTTCGGTGGTTTATCGGAAAACAGCAATCGAAGAAATAGTTATTCGTTGTTTATTATCTGCCCGGGCCTACAGCACGATTCTGGCGTCCCCATATAACCTTTTTCTGATCGAATTACCGCCCCTGATAACTACATACTCCCCAACAGAATAGTTTCATTTCCGGCAAATATTCCCGCCATACACGCTGTCATCAAACACGCTAAAGTGGCGGCTATTAACGCGCGTATACCAACCTGGCCCAGGTCTTTTGCGCGCGATGGCGCAAGTGCCGATACACCGCCCACAAAAATAGCAAGTGACGCAACGTGAGCAAACCCGCACAACGCGTATGTCGCAATTATTGCCGAACGCGGCTGAAGCTCTCCTATCAGTTCTGCAAGGTTCTGATATGATATGAACTCCGTGAGAATAACCCGCTCCCCCACAAGTCGCGAAACTATACCCACATCTTCCGCCGTATTCGCCAGGGCCCGTTTTGAAAAAGCCCTGCAGTATTC
>JBHORK010000079.1:0-11146 GCA_042565725.1 Verrucomicrobiota bacterium | reverse complement strand
ATGTATTATTGCCACAAAAGGATATAAGAAAACACAAAAATAATCATAATGCCAAAGAAAAATTTTAAATTGGGAATAGAAACACTTCTTTCCAGTCGCAAAGAATGGCTCGCCGGTAAGCGGGTGGGGCTGGTAAGTCATCTTGCTGCGGTAAATTCTAAAAGTCAAACCACCGCAGAATTGCTGTGGAACGATCCTGAAATTAACATGACATGTCTGTTCGGGCCGGAACATGGTTTTTTCGGCAAGGCCGGGCCTGGCGAGATACTTAAGTTCAGTAAGCATCCTGATTGGAATCTTCCCGTTCATTCGCTTTACGGTAGGGGAAAGAAGCCGACGGCTGCAATGCTGAAGGATGTTGATGTTCTGGTATATGATATTCAGGACCTTGCTGTCAGATGCTATACTTATGTGTCTACGTTGAGATATGTTCTGGAAGCGGCGGCAAAATACGGCAAGGAAGTTATAATTGCGGATCGTCCTGTGCCGTTAGCCAATATAGTTGATGGACCGCTTACCGAAGAAAAGTTCCGCAGTTTTGTTTCACTGGTTGATACGCCGATGTGCTATGGCATGACTCCCGGAGAAACAGCTTTATGGCTGAAAAATAATCTTGGTTTGAATTTACAGCTTAAGATTGCTGAGATGAATGGATATGCGCGCCAGGAATTTCCTGAAGACGGTTGGCCTGAATGGGTCCCGCCGTCTCCTGCAATAACCTGGTGGCCGGCGGGTATCTGGTATCCTGTGACAGTGTTTGCCGAGTCTTTTTCCGAATTAGAATATGGCAGAGGCACATTAAACCCGTTTAGGTTTATAGCCGCTGAGTGGATAGATGCAGAGGCGACGGTAGAAATACTTTCTTCTCTTAAATTGCCGGGGGTCAAGTTTGATTCGATCACCTGTTTTGCCGGACACGCAAAGAAAACCTGTGGCGGAATATCGATTACGGTTTCTTTACCCTTGAAATACCGTCCGGTCAAGACTGCCGTTTCAATTCTTTATTGTCTTCAGAAGATACACGGAAAAAGTAAGGTATGGAATAAATCTACAACACGAAAGAAGTTCTTTGATCAGTTGTTTGGGACTGACGCTGTAAGGAAGGCTTTACTTGACGGGGATGATCCTGGAGCGATTGCTGCGAGGTGGAATGAAGATTTGAAGAAGTTTAATGAAACACGAAAAAGGGTTTTATTGTATGAGCGGAGAACCACGAATGAACACGAATGAACACGAATTGATTTTGGGAGAAGAGGTTTATGAAATTGTAGGCTGTGCCATGGAGGTTTTGAATGAACTTGGGCATGGGCTACTTGAGAAACCGTATGAGAATGCGTTAGTGGTTGAATTTGGATTGAAAGGCATCCCAGTTCAGCAGCAACCGCATTTTGATGTTCTATATAAAGGTGTTTCGGTTGGCGAATATATTCCTGATTTGATAGTGCGTCACCAGATTGTAGTGGACGCAAAGGTTATTGAACGGATTACCGATCACGAACTGGGGCAAGTCATGAACTATCTTAAGATTACGGGGTTGAAGGTGGGTTTGATATTGAATTTCAAGAAATCCATATTGGAATGGAAAAGAATTGTCTTGTGAGAAAACATGAACCACTAATGAACACGAATAGACACGAATTCTAAATACTCTCAATTATTAGTGTGTATTCGTGTCCATTCGTGGTTCTCTTTTATTATGTTATGAAGAAGCCGAAAAAAGCAATATTACTGGCAGCTGGATATGGGACGCGTATGCGGCCGCTGTCGGGCGCTTTACCCAAACCCATGATGCCGGTGTGGGGTCGGCCTGCCATTGGACGCATGATTGATCTCATGCGAAAATGGGGTATAAAAGAGATACTTGTAAATGTTCATCATAATCCCAATGAGCTTTTCGAATATCTGAAAGGTCGTTCGGGAGATGGAATTAAGATAAGTGTTTCTTTTGAACCTGAAATACTGGGAACCGGCGGCGTATTGAAAAGAGCGGAGTGGTTTATTGATGATGAACCATTCTGGATGGTTAATACCGATATAGCGGCTGATTTATCTCCACTGCCGTTTCTACGTGAGTTTGAAAAAGACAATCGTATGGCGGTATTGCTGCTTAACGGGGAGCAGGGGCCGCGTACCGTGGAGATGTGCCGCAATAAGATTACGACCTTTTGGAGCAATATGCCGGGAACAAACGGCACTTATACTTTCTGCGGCATTCAACTGGTTTCTCCTGAATTAATGAAACACCTGCCGGATGAAAAATTCTTTTCAATCATTGAAGCTTATAAAAACGCCATGACAGCAGGGAAACGGGTGTCGGGTATTGTTGTCGAAAAGTCTTTCTGGGCTGAACTTGGCGACCCGGAGAAATATTCGGACGCGCATCATAGAATATTGGCGTCTTACCGGAATGACGAAGCAGGAAAATGCCTGTTTAACCCTGAAGTTCCGAAAATAGATGGCAGGGTGGTGATCAACGCGGACAGGGTAGCGAATGAGAGTCTGAGGAAAGCGTTGAGAAAACTTCGATGGCCAGAGAGTCTTACAACAATTTTACCTATGAGTGGGCGAGGGTCTGACCGAACATTTGCCCGTCTTGTTTATGGGAACAAGAGTGCTCTTTTTATGCATTACTCGCGGAAAAGGCGGGAAAATGTTTTGTATGTTCCGCATGCGCGGTTTTTATTGAAACAGGGGATTATGGTTCCGAAGATTCTGGTCGATAGTCCATCGTCATGCACGTCGGTTATCGAAGATTTAGGGTTTTGTACGCTGGAATCGGAGTTGAAGAATGCTTCCGCCAAAACGCGCGAACATTACTACAGAAAGGTAATTGATTCACTTGTTCGCATGCACAGCATTCCGCAGTCACGGTTTAAAAATGTAAAGATGGAGCCGCCTTTTTCCGCGAAATCGTATGAATGGGAACGTGAATTGATGGCGTGTTATTTTCTGAAAGACAGGTTGGGGTTAAACGCGCGTGATATACGCGGCATTATGAATGATTTAAAAGATGTTGCGTGTAAGTTGTTGAAGATCCCGCATGTATTGATTCACAGGGACATGCAGTCGAGTAATGTTTTGTTGTGCGGCAAGCGTAAGAAGCCTGCGTTTATTGATTTTCAGGGCATGCGGTTAGGGCCGGCGGTTTATGATGTAGCCTCATTGTTGTGTGATCCTTATATGATGCTTTCGGAGTCGAACCAGTTGCAGCTTATTCGATATTACGGTTCTTTGTCAGGCCGGAAAGATATTGAAGAAGGTTTCTGGTATGCGGCAGTTGAGCGGTTGGCCCAGGCGCTGGGTGCGTTTGGAAGGCTCAGCGCGCATTCTGAAACAAAAAGGTTTGAGTTGTATATTGAGCCGGCACTTAAAATGATGAAACGCGCGCTGAGCCATCTTGATGGTTTTGATCATTTGAAGAAAATGACAAAGTTATTGGCGTAATCTGCGTTTATCCGTGCTTACTTCTGCGTTTTCTTTGTTTTTGTGTTATGTGTGCCTTGCTTCTTCTTATTTTGTAAATTCTGTTCATTATGTCCAAAATCTCCGTTTCCCCGCGTCTCCGTGTCCCCGTTTCATTCTTCTTCTGCCGGGTGGTTGACGCTTATTTTTCGCTGATCGGGGTTTTGTGTTGTTTCGAAGCGGATATGAATTGCTGAGGCGGGAATAAGATCGCCCGCTCGCTCTGCCCATTCGATTGCGGTGATACCGTTGGTTTCCAGGTATTCTTCAAAACCGAGCGCCAGGACTTCGTCAGGCGAATTCAGACGGTATAAATCTATATGGTAAAGCTGTCTGGTCCCTGAATACTCATTTACAATTGTGAAAGTGGGACTTGTTACTGCCTGCTTGATTTTCAGTGCAGCAGCGAGCCCCTGCACGAAACATGTCTTGCCGCTCCCTAATTCTCCATAAAGAGCCAGAACAGCACGGTCAGGTAATTGCTCAACTAAAGATCGTGCAATATTCCAAGTGTCTTCAACACTGTGGGAAATTATAGGGCTGTGGGTCATGATCCTGTTAATCCAGTTGATCCTGTCTAAATTTCTTTCCTTGTTTATGCAATGTTCGAGATAAAATGCTCGTATCCCTTGTTTTTCAGTATTGTATGTTTCCCGTTCTTATCCGCCATCTCTATTTCATCTTTTTTATCGGTTATTCGTCCGATAGCCGTGCAGGCAAGATCGAATGTATCTTTCCATGAAGATTCAAATAATTCCGTTTTACTTGCAGGAATGGTAAAGAGCAGTTCAAAATCTTCGCCGTCGCATAGTGCGTGATTAAGCGCGGAGATATTATCTTTCATGCTTAATGCTTCCGGAGAGATTGGAATCTTTGCAATATCCAATTCCGCTCCTGTTTCTGTCGGGCTGATTATATGTCTCAAGTCGGAGGCCAGTCCATCGCTTATGTCTATCATTGATGTGGGCCAGCTTTCAGATCGGAGCCAGATTCCTTCTGTAACACGGGGTTGAAATGACAGGTGCTTTCTCTTAAAACTGCCGCCAAGTGATCCTGTAACATAAATGATATTGCCGGGTTCAGCGCCTTTTCGATAGACAGCGCAATCGGCAGGAACTCTACCTGCGGCAAAAACATGTAGTTCAAGAGTTTTGCCCATGGAAATATCGCCACCCACAATTGCCAGATCGAATTTTGCTGCTATAGATGTGGCGCCTTTATAAATTTCTTCCAGTCGGGATACATCGGTTTCCGAAGGCGCAACAATATTAATAAGGGCCCAATAAGGTTCTCCGCCCATGGCGGCCAGATCGCTGAGCGCCCTGCCGATGGCCTTATATCCGATAGATAAGGGGTCTGTAGAGCTGTCAAAATGAATGCCTTCTATTACTGGATCGGATGTAAGAAGCCAGTCGAAAGATGTGTTATCCGTTGTTTGAACCACCGCGCAATCATCGCCCGGGCTTTTGTCTTCACCGGCAGGCAGTAAGCTGCGCAGCCGTTCAATTGTCGAAAATTCACCTGTATCTTTAAGTGTTTTCATGGTTTGAGAATCTGATATTTTTTTATATCTTAAATTTCCAATCCCGCCAATGTGGGACAAGTGTCAAACTTCAAGCAGAGGTTTTAAGTGCTGTTTCAGTTCTGTCTCTAAATCACGTTGCTTAAAGCGGTTTATGCGTTCCTGCTGTTTCTTGAGCACGGCGTTTTTAAAGGCGATATCTTTGGTAAGTTTGCCCATCATTTCGGCTATCATGTCGAATTTCTTCTCATGAAACAGAATGCCCGCACCGTCCATTGTTTCTGGCACAGCTGCTGCGGCATAGGCCATAACGGGCACGTTATGGTACATGCTTTCTATTACAGGAATACAAAATCCTTCATGTTCGCTCATGCATAGAAAGATATCAGCGCATTTATAGAATGCATTTAACTGGGGCTGGCTTACCGATGGTGCAAAGTATATGTTTTCAATATTTTTGACCTGGGCGGTCAGCAGGTTGAAGTATTTCTCTGTTCCTGCATGTGATCCGATATGAATGAACCGGGAATTTGGTTCGATAAATTTATTAAAATAAGAAAAGGCGCTCAGGACATCCTCTATTTTCTTGTTTGGAACACAGCGTCCTACGAAAAGTATATTTACCTTTCCATCTTTCCATCTTTTCATTGTTGCGGGGTCGGGTTCGGAGCACAGTTTTTTGAAATCAAGAATGAGGGGAAGCACTTTGACGTTCTGGTAGCCAAGTTTTTCCAGCTCATCAGCGTTGAACTTGCTGTCAGCCATATTTATGTCAGCTGCATTGACAAGCATTTTTAATTGTGCGGAGCCGATTTCAAGATCATGGAGAGTTTTTTTGTTTATATATTTAAAATATGAAGAAGGGGTTATATTGTGATAGAGAATAACTTTTTTGCATTCAAGAGACATGAAAAATTTATTTACCGGTGAACCGATAGATAAATGCAGGATGGCTATATTCTCTGAGTTCTTTAGGTCACCGAGGCTTTCCTGTATGTCGAAAGTTTCCGATCTGAGTTTTGGGGAGATTCGTTTTGATTCACTGAAAATTTCGGATTTATGTCCCCATGAACGAAAAATGTTCCGCATAGCAAAAGCTTCGCTTGTTATTGCGTCAACTTTGTTTAGTCCTGCAGTGAACTGATGAATTGATTGCATTTCAAGGAGAATATAGCCGCAAAGGCATGAAGGTACAAAGAAAATAAGTTGTCAGGCTTCAAGCAGAGGAGAGAGGTACTGCCTTAATTTTGTTTCCAGATCGAGTTGTTTAAAGCGGTTTATACGTTCCTGCTGCTTTTTGAGCACGGCATTTTTAAAGGCGGTGTCTTTGATCAGTCGGCCCATCATTTCGGCTATCATGTCGAATTTTTTCTCATGAAACAGAATGCCCGCACCGTCCATTGTTTCTGGCACAGCTGCTGCGGCATAGGCCATAACGGGCACGTTATGGTACATGCTTTCTATTACAGGAATACAAAATCCTTCATGTTCGCTCATGCAGAGAAATATATCAGCGCATTTATAGACGGCGTTTAGCTGGGGCAGGGAAACTGAGTCCATGAAGTGAACATTGTTTATGCCAAACTCTTTTGCCAGAGCCAACAGCATGTAATAATAGCGTTCTGTGCCTACAAAAGATCCGGCATGAATAAAGCGGGATTCGGGTTCAATTGTTTGGAAATATTTAAATGCCCGGAGTATATCTTCAAGCTTTTTGTTGGGAGCGCAACGACCGACAAAAAGAATATTGGTTTTAGTATTGTCAAACCTCTTGATTGTTTTTCTGTCCGGCGGCACGCTGAAATTGGCGGTATCAAGAAGGAGGGGAAGCACCTTGGCGTCCTTGAAGCCCATCTCTGTGAGTTCCGTAGCATTATACTTACTGCATGCCATATTTACTGATGCTGCATTAGCGAGTTTATTTGCCTGAGTGCGACCTTTGGCCAGCAGACAAGCGGTTCTTTTTTCGAAAGCATCGAAGTAATGAGCAGGTGTTATGTTGTGGTAGAGAAGGGCCTTTTGGCAGGAGAGCTTGGCAAAGATATCGTTTATCGGTGATCCGATCGACAAATGAAGGAGAACGATATCAGATTCTGATTCAGGAACATATTCCGATATGTCTCGAGCATGCTTTCGGAGTTCCGGCAGGATGCGTTTGGTTTCACTGAAGATGTCCGAACGGTATCCCCACGAGCGGAATATCTCGCGTATAACAAGAGCTTCATTCGTAATAGCATCGCCTTTGCTGAAGCCGGCAACAAATTGATGTATTGATTGCATGTTAGAAATTGTCCGCCACGGGCGGATCAGTTTGTGGCTGAGAAATTGGAAATTGGAAATTTGAAGTAATATACACTGTGTTTTAATTCCGGGGGTTATTATTTTTCCTGGTATTGTCCGCTGGTTTCTTTTTGTTCTTTGACTCTTTCAGGATTTTGTCAGTATCTATTCCATGTTTTTTGAGCTTTTGTGCAACAGTTTTGTTTTCGGGTTCCAGGAGTAAACTTTGTTTCCAGTATAATATTGCTTGTTTTTTATCATTAAGGGCGTTGAAGACATCACCGAGATGGTCGATAATGGCAGGATCATGGTTTATCAGTTTATTGGCTTTCTGTATCTGCACCAAAGCATCTTCATATTTTTTCTGCTTATAATAGATCCAGCCGAGAGTATCGATATATGCACCGTTTTCTGGCTCATACTCCAAAGCTTTGGTTATATGTTTGAGGCCTTGTTCAAGTTTCACTTCTTGTTCGGCCCACATATATGCAAGATAGTTGAGAACCGGGTGGCAGTTAGGATACAATTCGATGCATTTTTTGAATATAACTTCTGCTTTCTCGTGTTGGCCGATTCTTTCATAGGCGCCGCCGTGCTCAAGGTAGAAGAATGGTGAAAGCCGCGTTTCCGGATTTTTTTCGGCAACCTTTTCCGCCTTCTGAAAGACAATAATGGCCTTGTCAAATTCCTTCTCGTAATTGTAGAGCTGTCCGCGTGTAAAGAGAATACTGAGGTCATCAGGGAACTTGTCACCAGCAGTTTTTAGTATTTCTTTTGCTTTTTCGATCATGTCTTTCTTTAAATAGATTCCGGCCAGGGCGTTAAATGCTGATGCTTCAGGTTTCTCGGCCTCTGTTGCGAGTGATAAATATTGAATTGCTTCTTTTTCATAACCAAGGCTTTCATACAGTAGACTGATGTGTTGACGGAAACGCATTGATCCGGTCTGATCATGGCTTATGACAAGATCAAGCCAGGATTGGGCTTCTTCCTTTTTCTTTTTTTTGAGTAAATCGGCTCCGGTCTTATAGCAGAAAGGGAGTAATGCGGCAGAGTTGTTTGAGCTTTTCAGGCCTTTGCTCAGAATACGCAGAGCATCCCGGTTCTTTTTTTGACTGAGAAGTATTTTCCCCTGGTTGAGGTACAGTGAATATTTTTCGGGCGCCAGTTTGGCCGCTTTCCGATATTTTCTCAGAGCTTTATCATGTTGGCTGGTTATGTTGTAAGCGCCGGCAAGATATTCATGTGCCAGAACATTGTCGGGGTTATTCTCACAGGCTTTTTCCAGGAGCTTGATTGTATCGTCAAGACGATTCTGCCGGACGTAGATATTTGCCGCCCTGATATAAAGTCTCAGCTCGCTGGGATTTAGTTCTATGGCTTTCTCGATCTGCTCCAGAGATGCGTTAGAGTATAAGCCATGGTTATCCTCCAGAAGCATGCTGTGCACATAATGAGCCAGAGATTTCACGAGGGCAGTGTCAGAATCGCTCAATGCCGGCTCAGCCAAGTTCGGTGCTGTGACTTCGGTCTTGAAAGTGGCGCATCCGGCACAAGCGAGGACACAACAGAAAGAGACAAAATGCCATCCTCGCATTAATATAGATTCCCTTGGCCCGAATATTGCATGAACAAAACGAAAAGGGTTTTGTGAAAACTTTATAGAATGGTAGGTATGATCATTTTTCATATAAAATTTAAAATTACACTCTCTCTGTAATCTTAATGTTTTCAGGTGTTTTTCGTTTTGTTCACCTGAAAGGCCAGTCCATATCACGGCATCACCTTTGTTCTCAAGGGTTTGCAGTATGTTATACGGCATCACCCTTGACGCCTCGGTGCTTCTGCAATATGAACTGGTGCAATGTTCGGGCAGGGTTCTATTTATTTTTATGACGACTTGCACGTTTACGTTTCTTGTATTTGTGCTTTGTCATTTTTTTTCTTCGCTTTTTCTTAATGCTTCCCAATCTATTCTCCTCCTTGTCCAATATCAAGTTATCACGTGACAGGCCGGTTGTTCAGCGTGTCAGGGTATGATTTTATTGAGCGGTAATTCAATAATTCCTTTTGCACCTGCCTTTTTCAATTGCGGAATAATCTCTCTAACGACTTTTTCATCTGCAACTGATTCTATGGCAGACCATCCTTCATCATTGAGCGTATTGACGGTTGGCGCGTGCAGAGAGGGTAGAATTCCTGCGATAGTGTCGATTTTCCCCGTTGGCACGTTCATTTTCAGCAACACTTTGTTTGCAGCAGTAAGCGCTCCCTTCAGTAATATTGAGATCTGTTCGATTTTCTGGCGTTTCCAGTCGTCTTTCCATGAAGTCTTATTTGCGATCAGTCTGGTAGTTGATTCCAGTACGACTTCAATAACACGAAGATTATTGGCGCGGAGCGAAGATCCTGTCTCAGTCAACTCGACTATAGCGTCCGCAAGATCCGGAACCTTGACCTCTGTTGCTCCCCAGGAGAATTCGACGTCAGCTTTAACGCCTTTTTCTTTCAGGAAACGCTGCGTAAGCCCTACCGCCTCAGTAGCGATACGCTTTCCAGAAAGATCCTTCACCGTTTTTATAGAGGAAGATTCAGGTACAGCAAGCACCCATTTAACAGAGCCAAACCCCTGTTTTGCGTAAACAAGCTCGGCAACTTCCGTAACATTAGAGTTGTTTTCTACAATCCAGTCATATCCTGTTATTCCCGCGTCAAGCATGCCCAGTTCAACATAACGGCTGATTTCCTGTGCGCGGATTAAACGGACATTAATCTCCGGATCGTCAATATCAGGAACATATGATCGTTTGCCGATCCGAATGTCAAACCCGGCTTTTTGCATAAGCGCGATTGTTGAGCTTTGCAGACTGCCTTTAGGCAAACCTAATACTATTTTCTTCATTGATAAATCCTCTAATCAGAGTTCATTTCGTGGGCATAGTACAAAATGATTTTCAGTTAGTCCACCCGTATTCTTATATTATAGAGAATTTATGTTGTAAACTGGAAAAGACGGCGGTGATGTTGCTCAGGAAATCCGTGAGAACTCTTCCCTGAAGCATGTACCCATTATATTTCTTGCTTCAATGGTGCAGGAAAACGAAGTTGCTGCTTCGGATGGCAAATAGGTGGGGATGTCTTTCTGGGTATCTGTCTCATTCATGGAATGTCTCAAATGTCTATGTTAATAGGCTGATAAATGAGACAATGACCTTGTGCCTTTATATGGATCATAGCTTGTAACCTCTTGCCAGTAAGTCACTTATCCCTTGCCTCTGATCCTTTTTATTCTGCTTGGCACGATTCTAGCAATATTAGTGTGCAAAGAAAGGAATCCCAGATGGCTAAAACAAGCGATTGTTATATTAAAGAAGCTTTGGAGCTGGCTCGGCAGCTCACACTTCTGTCAGATAATGGCGAAGCGGTCAGCAAGGATGATGGCTGTGCGGTACTTTACGGGATTATTCGTGATAGCGCGTATAAAATCAGAAATAAGGCGGAAGAAGAACGAAAAGTGCATAAGGGAAAAAGAATAGTCTCAGCCGAAGGCTGATCCGCCTATGGCGGAAATGGTTCAAGAAGCATGGTTAAAGAAAAGGAGAAAGAATAATGAAAAGAATAATGATTGGATTAGTGATGGCGAGCTTGATGTTGACCGGCGTTTATGCGGAAGAGGAACATAGCGGATGGCTGACTGATTTTGAGCAAGCCAGGAAATTGGCAAAAGAAAAGAAACTGCCGATCCTGGCGGATTTTGCGGGATCAGACTGGTGCGGCTGGTGCATAAAGCTGGATAAGGAAGTTTTCACAAAAGAGGAGTTCAAAAAATACGCAAAGGACAATCTTGTACTTTTTCTGGCAGATTTTCCCAACAAGAAGAAA
>JBHORK010000078.1:0-11268 GCA_042565725.1 Verrucomicrobiota bacterium | reverse complement strand
AATGATGAATGATGAATGATGAATGATGAATGATGAATGATGAATGATGAATGATATTAAATCTCAGATTTTAAATCCAAAATACAAGAAGTAATATATTGATTTATTAGATATTATCTTAACGTTTGAATTATGAACCATCAACCATCAACCATTAACCATAAACCATTTCCGTTTCCCTCTCCCTGTTATGTGATTGACGAGTATGCCGTAGAGCAGAACCTGAAGGTTCTTGCCGATGTCCAGGAAAGAAGCGGTTGCAGGATAATACTCGCTCTCAAGGGATTTGCCATGTTCAGTTTGTTTCCGCTCATAAGGAGATATTTGCGTGGTGTAGCAGCCAGTTCGCTTAATGAGGCCAGACTCGGGCGGGAGGAATTTGGTGGTGAAATTCACGTTTGCGCGCCTGCTTACAGTGATGTGGAATTTCCAGAGATTCTGTCGTACGCAGATCATATCGTGTTTAACTCATTTTCACAGTGGCGTAAATTCCAGCCGATAATCAAGGAGACTAAACCCAATCTGGAATGTGGTATCAGAGTGAATCCTGAGCATTCAGAAGTTAAGACGGCTATTTACGATCCCTGCCAAAGACATTCCAGGCTGGGTGTTACGGCCGCGGAATTTAATGCTGATGAACTGGGGGAAATATCCGGCTTGCATTTTCATTCGATGTGCGAAGTTAATTCGGATGCTCTTGAACGTACCCTTGAGGTGGTTGAGAAGAAATTTAGCGTTTATCTGGAACATGTGAAATGGGTTAATTTCGGAGGAGGCCATCATATTACACGCAAAGATTATAATGTTGATAAGTTATGCGATCTAATTTGTCGTTTCCGTGATAAGTATAAGGTTGAGGTTTATCTTGAACCCGGTGAAGCTGTGGCGCTCAACACAGGTGAACTTATAGCATCGGTGCTGGATATTACCAGAAACGAGATAGATGTTGCCATTCTCGATGTTTCAGCAGCCGCACATATGCCTGATGTGCTTGAGATGCCGTACAGACCTGAGATAGCGGGAGCGGGAGAGCCGGGTGTGTATTCGCATACATATCGTCTTGGCGGCAATACATGTCTTGCAGGAGATATTGTTGGAGACTATTCGTTTCCTGAGCCGCTAAAGATTGGTTCCAGGTTGGCTTTTCAGGATATGGCGCATTACACAATGGTTAAGAACACCACTTTTAACGGGGTAAAGCTTCCTTCAATTGCCGTTCGTAACTCGGTTACAGGTGAGTTCCGTATAGTCCGCGAATTTGGCTATGAGGATTATAGAAGCAGACTGGGCTAGCCGATGTTTCTGGTTTGCTGTTGCCAAGAGAAAGCGTTGCGCATTTCGTGATAAAATCGAATCTCAATTTCACCATTTCTGCTGCGTTACTGCAGGTTCCGCGGATACGGATCCAGCGAAACCTGCAAAGCCTTGCAGAAACGGCAAACTTGCGATCCAATTTTCTCATCCCTCGAAGACTCGGGAAGCGAAATGCGCGACGCAGTGCATCTCCGCCTCCCGGCGGAGGGGGTTGTGAGGCAATTCCCCGGTTTCTGACATATGACCTGTTCTTTAATCCAAAACGAAAAGATATTGCTCTAGCGAGTTCGCGAATTTGGCTATGAGGATTATAGGGGGAGGTTGGGGAACATCGAACATCGAACATCGAACGCTGAACATCGAGATCCGTGAAGCTGTGCACGCATTGATTTTGTTATGCTCTGTCCTTTCTCTTGCTTTATTTCGAAGTTCGAAGTTGAATGTTCAATGTTCGATGTTTATTTCCCCCCGCTTATTACCACCCGGAAGCCTATGGTGTCGTAACGGGAGTCGGGGCGGTCGAACCCTTGGTGGTCAATGCAAAGATCGCTTTGGCCGTCAAAATACCAGCTTCCACCATGACGGACTTTATGTGTTTTGGTGTCATCATGCCAGTCTTCGCACCACTCCCAGACATTTCCTGCCAATCCGTAGATACCCCATTCGTTAACTCCGCTTTCGGTAACAGGGCATGTTACCGGGTACCCGTCCTCATATTGCTCGATTCCGGTCCAGTCTATAAGTTTTTCTCTCGCTGTCAGGTCTGAAAAATTTCCATATTTCGGCGGCCATTTGTTTCCCCATGGAAACTTGCGGTCATCTCCGCACTTTGCGAAGGAAATCCACTCTTTTCCCGTAGGCAGTCTGAATATGCAATTGAGGGGTATCTTGCCGGAAAAGTTTTGGTTAAGCCATTTGCAGTATTCTTTTGCATCTTTCCAGCTTACGTATACAACGGGCTGTTCGTTTTTATTCAAAGTGAAATCTTCGTAGAACATGCTGTTGTGGTTAGGTTTGAATCTTCGATATTGGCTATTCGTCACTTCGTATTTTCCGACCCAGGCATTCAGATCTTTAATCCAGACGAAGACCAGCGTTTCGCTCATCCCCAGAGGGACTGTAAGAGACATACCCGGTGTAGGCGTAGGGAAAGAAGGATGAGCTTCTGTTGCTTCTGGTTCGGCAACTTCATGCTTATCCACCTTGAGGCTTTTAGTCTCTGATCGTTCGCCGCTTCGCCGTGTCGCCGTGTCGCCGTGTCGATCTTCTTCCTGTTCCATCTGGTTGGAAACAGTTTTATAAGCGAGCATGATACCGGCCTCATTGGCATCTTTCATTAATGCCCAGTGAAGCGGCGAGGCTCCTTTTTTTGTTTTAGCGCGGAGATCGGCGCCGGAAAGAATAAGTAACCTTAATGCGTTTGTGGCGTTTTTACCTGCGGCCCAGTGAAGCGGTGTAATGCCGCTTATGGTGCCTGCATTAATGTCAGCGTTAGATTCGATAAGGAGCTGCATGGTTTCTGTCGCATTTCTTCCTGAAGCCCAGTGAAGCGGCGTGAAGCCGTTGGGCGTTCTGGCATTTACATTCGCGCCATGGGAAACCAGTAGACGAGCAATAGATGTGTGGTTTTTAGCAGCGGCTATATGTAAAGGAGTTATATCGTAACTTATTACTGAGTTGACTATCCCTGTTTTGGAATTCTCCAGTATCCATTCAGTTCTCTGAATATCGTTTGATCTGATTACGCTAAAAAACTCGGCAATATAGGTAGGTGCTTCTTCCGGTCTGACGTAGGCAGGAAGCAGGTAAAACAGAAGGATCAGAATGCTTAAAAGCCGCGTTGTTTTCATTTTGTTCATAAATTAAGGAGTTTGATGCCTGTTCTGTTTCCAGAAATCACGTCCTATGGGCGTGGTTATGTTCCAATGGCTATGCCGTTTTTTTTTCAACACCCAACAGCCAACAAGGAATATCCAATGTCCAAGGAAAGAAGAATCTGCAAAGGCCCCATGGAGGAAGCATAAGATTACGACCAATCGAAGAATGGGAAAGCTGGCTGTTTCCGATCTTCGGTTGGATATTCCTTGTTGGCTGTTGGATATTCAGTTCCCCCTTACCTCTTTCATTCAGCTTTTGAAAGTATCTCCAAATTCTACAGTCTATCTGCCTGGGTAGTTACAATTGCTTTAGACCGGTATGAAAAGCTTTGATGTTAAGATCGATTAAACTCTCCCCTTTATTTGAGAACAACCTTTTTATGTGCTCCACAACTGTGGAGGGTGTGGCAATTTTCTTTCTTGCCATATATGCTCCCAGCAATATGAAATTAGCGGTTTTGATATCGCCAAGATCATCAGCGAGTTCTGTGGCTTTTACCGCTATTGCTGATGGACCCGCCGAAACTCTGCATAAGGAACTGTTTGTTATGACAAGACCGTCTTTCGTTATTTGCGGTATGAATTTGTCGGCGCTTGCTTGGTTCATTATGATCATAGAATCGAAACGCTCACATACCGGGGACGTGATTTCTTCTGACGACAGCACAACCTGGCAGTTGGAAGTCCCGCCTCTCACTTCAGCGCCGTAAGCGGGGAAGAAAGTCACGTTTGGAACTTCTTTCATTGCGATAGTCGCAAAAAGTTTTCCGGCCAGGACGATTCCCTGTCCCCCGGAGCCGGCTATGAGTAATCTTTCAATCATTGACGTTTTTTCCTTCCTTACGGAATATTCTAACAGGAAAATAGCTTGCCATTTTTTCTTTAACAAACTTCTGAGCCTCAACGGGAGAGAGACGAAGGTAAACAGGGCATGATGCAAGTATTTCTATGAAACTGTAACCCTTATTATTAATTTGAGCTTCAAATGCTGTCATCAGCGCTTTTCTCGCTTTTCGAACGCCTTGCGGTCCATCCAGCGCAACTCTTTCGATATGGTACGGAGAGTCAAGAGAGTTGAGGAGTTCACACATGCGAATTGGTGGTCCCATGGAATCTACTTTGCGGCCATCAGGCGAAGTTGCTGTTTTTTGACCTATAAGTGTCGTAGGCGCCATTTGACCTCCGGTCATTCCGTAAACACTGTTGTTGATAAAGACAACCGTAATGTTTTCGCCCCGGTTTGCGGTATGAATTGTTTCCGCGGTGCCGATTGCGGCCAAATCACCATCACCCTGGTACGAGAATATAATACGATCCGGCAAAACTCGTTTAAGACCTGTTGCCACTGCAGGTGTTCTGCCATGAGCAGACTCTATAACATCAAAGTTCATATAAAAGTATGCAAGAACCGCACAGCCGACCGGAGCCACACCGATAGTCTTTTCGCGGATATCCAGAGTATCAACGACTTCAGCTATCAATTTATGCGCTGTTCCATGGCCGCAGCCCGGACAGTAATGCATGTGCACGTCTGTCAATGCCTCCGGTCGTTTATATATTGATTTTTGTGTCATGACATCTAGTTCAAGGCCCGATAATTTTAGAACATCGAACATCGAACATCAAACATCAAACGTTCAACATCGAAGCAATTGAGATCTTCTTTACTTCGAAGTTCGAAGTTGGATGTTGGACGTTGAGTGTTCGATTTTTTTCTTTTAAATACATAAAAGTCACAGAATAAAACTTTAGAATCTACAGTTTGCATATTTTCTCTATTATATCTTTTTCTGTCGGAACTTCGCCGCCCATGCGGCCTTCGAACAATACAGGCACGTTTTTGCCGACAGCCAGTTGCACATCTTCGAGCATCTGACCACTGCTCATTTCTACAACAACAACTTTCTTGACTTGTTCTGCAATTGCGGCAATCTGGTCGTAAGGGAATGGCCATAGGGATACGGGGCGCAGCAGACCGGCCTTTATTCCTCTGGAACGCGCTGTATTCAAAACGCCTTTGGAAATGCGCGCGCACGTTCCATACGCGACAATCAGAACTTCGCAGTCATTAACCATCCGTTCTTCATAACGAACTTCATTCTTTATAATATTGCCATATTTTTTCTGCAATTTGTTGTTAAGTTTTTCAAGTTCTCCTTCGACCAGAAGAAGAGACCTGATCATATTAGGCGATCTTCCCATGGCGCCGTTAGCCGCCCATGGTTTGTCTGGAACGGGAGGCGGATCTTTATCGTATAGATTAAGCGGCTCCATCATCTGGCCGAGACGACCGTCAGAAAGAACCATTACGGGCGTTCTGTATTTATCGGCTAATTCAAAAGCCAGAATTGTAAAATCATGCATTTCCTGTACGGAATCGGGAGCAAGCACGATCTGATGGTAATCTCCGTGACCTCCGCCCTTTGTTGCTTGAAAATAATCACTCTGCGACGGGGCAATATTTCCGAGTCCGGGACCGCCGCGCTGAATATTGACTATCACACACGGCAGTTCTGTCGCGGCAAGATACGAGATACCTTCCTGCTTAAGGCTTATGCCAGGTGACGATGAACTGGTCATGGCTCGCTTGCCTGCTGCCGCGGAGCCGAAAACCATGTTTATCGCGGCAATCTCACTTTCTGCCTGAATAAAGACGCGATCTTTTTCAGGCATGTGTTTTGCCATATAAGCTGTGAGCTCGTTCTGAGGGGTGATCGGATAGCCGTAATAACAATCGCACCCGGCACGTATGGCCCCTTCGGCCACGGCATCATTTCCCATCATGAGAATTCTTTCTGCCATTTATTCGGCCTCCCGGGATTGATCATCCGATTCGATTTCAATCGCCACATCCGGGCATATATCTGTACATTGTTTGCAGCCGGTACAATCGTCCGCGCATTGAATCTCAACGAAGTGCTGGCCTTTCGAGTTGAGTTCCTTTGACTGTTTCAGTGTTCCGTTGGGACATACGGATATACACAAATCACAACCCTTACAGCGTTCTTTATCGATTTTTATTCTAAATTTCATGGTTCTTTGTCATATGTCTTATTGTTGTTGGTGTATCCTTTATGGTAAAATATATAAGATTTGGCAAGACTTCAAACATTACTATTAAAAGATCAAGGGAAAGAGGTGCATTATGAGGCGGATAAACAGGCGCGATTTTATAAAAAATACTGCCGTTGTAACGGCGGCAAGTTCGTTTTTGACCGTTGAATCACTGGCCGCTGAGACAAAAACCACTGTATACGTGGTTCATGGTAAGGACATCTCAAAAATGGTTCAGGCAGGCATAGATCGTCTGGGTGGATGGTCTGCCTTTGTCAAGAAAGGTGAGAAGGTCACTATTAAGCCTAATATTGCATGGGCCAGCCGCCCGGAGCAGGGGGGTAATACCGACCCGACCCTTGTTGGTGAATGTGTCGCAGCATGTAAGGCAGCCGGCGCATCTGAGGTTATTGTTCCTGAGAATACGTGCAATAAGCCCAAATATTCATTTCCAATGAGTGGAGTTGAGGATGCCGTCAAGAAAGCAGGCGGAAAAATATATGCAGCTGGAGACGCAAAATATTTCAAAAAAGTTGAACTGCCTAAAGCAAAAAGCCTTAAAGAGGCGGAAGTTGTAAAGGATGTTCTTGATACAGGCTGCTTGATCAATATGCCCGTGGCCAAAAGTCATAAAGCCGCCACGTTAACGCTTTCCATGAAAAACTGGATGGGTTCAATTAAAGATCGCGGATTTTTACATGGAAACAACTTGCATCAATGCATAGCTGATATCAGTACGCTTATAAAACCTTCGCTGATAATTATTGATGCCACACGCATCATGTTGACAAATGGGCCGCGCGGCCCCGGCAAACTTGATTATCCCAATCAACTGATTTTTGGCACTGATCCAGTGGCAGTTGACGCGTACGCGGCCACTCTGTTCAAGAAAGAACCGTTTGATATACCTCACGTCAAAATAGCGCATGAGATGAAAATAGGATGCGGCGACCTTGCCCGGGTAAAGGTGGAACATATAGAAGTGTGAGTGAAATTATAAACGATGAATGATAATTGATGAATGAGGAATGAAGCTGGAAATAGGTATTGGGTTGTAGGGAAAAGAGGAACCGCCGATGCACACGCCTACGCTTGGAAGCTCCGGCGCGGCAAGCGCGGATGAACGCAGATGATGTTGGAGATTCAGGAGGAGGTCTAAGCCTGACCGCCTACAGTCTAAACATGCGAGATACGAGATGCGAGATACGCAAAAAAAGTGGAGAATCAGTGCTCGAATTGTTATTCTCGTTATTGCCGCAGTGTTTGCACTTCAAATTCTGCCTGTGACATGGCTGGCGGTAATCCTGCCCGCGCTGAGTCCTTTTCTTGCGGTATGTTCGGCAATTGCCGTTCGTTCGGTTTGTTGGTTATTTCTGCTTTGTCTGCCGGTGTTGATTATCAGTTTGTTCAGGAACCGCTGGTTTTGTGTTAATATGTGTCCCACTGGACTGCTGACGGAATTCGCAGGGAAGCTGCGTCCGGGCTCAAAGTCGGAATTCAGGAAATTGCCTCGACTTGGTCCTTATGTTGTTCTCTTCGCGCTGGCCGGTGCGCTGTTCGGGTATCCTGTCTTTCTGTGGCTTGATCCGTTGTCTGTGTTTAACGTGTTTGTCAGTGTTTGGCATAAACCCATTGTCCTGCTGAACGTTTTGCCTGGAGTTGGATTGATATTTATACTTGTCCTCAGTATCTGGCGGCCAAATGCATGGTGTTACCGATTTTGTCCACTGGGTTTTTCTCAAGAACTGCTCAGAAAATTAATTATTTACATTAAAAAGAGTTTCGCCGTTTCGCCGTTTCGCCGTTCCCCCGTTTCGTTCTTTATGGGCAGGCGATTATTTTTTGCCGCTCTGGGTGGCGGAATTGTCGGAGTTGCGGCAAGGAAAGTTCTGGGGCGCGAAGTGTTCATTCGGCCTCCTGGTTCGGTTGAAGAAGGGAAGTTCACGTCTGTTTGCGCCAGATGCGGGAACTGTGTTCGTGTCTGTCCCGAAAACATTATTCACCATGATCTGGGGCGGACCGGATTGTCTGGGTTTTGGACGCCGATAATTGGAATTGGCGCTGGTTATTGCAATGAATGGTGTAATGAATGTAACAAGGTATGTCCTACAAATGCGATAGCACACTTATCGATGAAAAATAAGCAGTCTGTTTCAATTGGAGCTGCAAAGGTGGAGAAATCTTTGTGTCTTGCATGGAAAGAGAATCAGCACTGTATGGTTTGTCATGAATATTGTCCTTATCATGCCATAAAAGACATAAAGGAAGATAATGTGCCGTGTCCGGAAGTTGATCCGGACATCTGTCGGGGATGCGGATTGTGTCAGACAGTGTGTCCCGCGAAAGAAACGGCTATTATTGTTCGCGGCAAACCACAGAAACGGCTTAAACCTGTTGAATTGTAGTTTGAACGTCCAACATCGAACATTCAACATCGAACTTCGAAGTTGGGTATCCCGCCAAAGCGAGCCATGGAAGGTAATCCCATCATTCGACAGGGCGGGCGAAGGTAGCAAAGAGTTTTTAGACAGGGTTACATGATTCTCCAGAATTTGCTAAATGTGTCGCCGCTTCGCCGATTCTCCGTTTCGCCCTTTCGTCTTCCAGCGATTTAACCTGTATCCGGCAGTTGAAATTCGGAAAGCGTATAAAGTGATTGTAGACAAAGGAGTTTTTCTAATTATAGCTTTCACCCGTTGGGTGAAGGAATGCTTTCTGAATTTAAACCCAAGAGGGTTGCCGATTTCACCGCATCTGCCGAATATAGGTTTAATCGCTGAGAGAAGATACCGGGATCCAGCCGCGTTTATTTTCAGTTTGTATTTTTATCCATCCTTCGTAGTTTTCCAGAACACGCGCAACAGAGCCGGCCGTCAGCTCAAAACTCGCGAATGCCGAACGGGACGGAGCTAACCTGGCTGTTTCATCGCGCGCAAGCATGGCATCTCCTGTTGCCGGGACTTTTCTCTTTTTATGGTAGCGGTCGGGAGTTTCAATGTTGGAGGGGGTTGGTTGGTAATTATCGTCGCGTGAAACCACTCTGGGTTTATGGAAAGTAAGAGGAAACGGGCCTTTTGTTATGGTTTTATATGAACAAGCGCGTGGATCAAAATACGTGAAAGAAACTGCGGTAATTTCTGCGGCATTAGTGTTTTGCGGAATGAGAATTTGTTTAAATGTTTTCTCATTTTCGTTTCCGGCAGGCATTAGTTTGGGGTCGTAGGCTTTAAAATTTCTGCCGGGCGATATTCTTGGGAAGAGCATTTTTTCGATATATCCATCTCCTGATATTCTCATAGTTACAGTAATCAGGTCTTCCGCCGCTACATCGGTTGGGTTTACTTTGACATCAAAAGATAATTGCCCAACCGCTCCCGAAAAGTTATTTGGTTGTTTGTTTTCCGGGACAGGACTGACAGAAAGCGTTATTGGCTGTACCTGGATTTTTTTGGGAACATGGATTTGCTGCCAGAAGAAACCGCGTTTTTCCTTGTAAATCACTGTAACGGCGAGTTGGGGCGCTATTTTTATAATTCCCGGGTGTAAAGCGCGGGCTTTGAACCTGAACCGATGTGTTTCGTGAGTTCGTGTTCGTGAAACAGGAAGCTGTTCGAACTTGCCGATAATCTTGAGGTCTTGGTTAGGCATGGATATAAGATCCATTTTACCTGCCAATGATTTTGAGGATTTTATAACAAGGGTCATTTGGCAAACCTCAGAAACAAAGATGTTCTCACGGTCGATTTCTATTTTTGCGGAAACATCCTGTGTTGTCTGCGCGTACAGAGAAGAAGTCGCTACAGTCAATAACACAGAAAGTAATATATGTTTTCTTTTCATTTTCCCGTCCCCGATAACCCGAAACCTGAAACCCCGAAGCGAGTGCGGGGTTCAAGCACTTGAAACCTGTTTCCTGCTTTTGATTCCTGATGCAGAGAGGTTGCAACACTTGATCCGAACAACATAAAAACAATCAAAGTTAAAATTACCAGTGGTTTGGATATACGGCCGAAACCGAGAATGCGAAATATAAGAGCCAGCCAGAATGCGGCAAATGCAAGAATCATAACATTTATTCTCGTCTGAATAGACAGTCCAAAATGCCAGAATAGAGGGAATCGGTACCATTGTAAAGATGGTGTAATCTCCTTTGTTCCACCGGCTGAACAAATAAGCATATTGCGTTTTATGTCCCAATTGCTGCCCATATACCTTTCCGCCCGGAGCAGAGTCTGCATTGCGTCTTTGTATTGTTCAGCCATCATCAGCGCCGTGCCGAGATTGTAGAAGAGAAGTCCATTTTTGACGCCGATATCAACAAGTTTCTGATAAGCTACAGCAGCTTCCCTAAATTGTTCTGCAGTATGAGCGGAAGCCATTTTTGTGTTGGCTTCATTCCATATAAACTGTTGTTCCTGCAGACTGCCGGAAAATGACGTTGTAGCCATGCATAGGGATATCATTATCAGAGCGCATCCCAACATTTTCTTAATTGTTTTACTTTCAGTCATTTTTTGTCCGCCGTCTTGTCCGCCGTAGCCTCTGGATCTCCATAGCCTTGGCGACGGAGGTTGGCGCAGGCGGAAGTCTTGCGCATCAGGCTCTTGTCAATTCTTCTTAACGTATCACATGCTTCTCTGCAATCCTCTGCAAGATCATGAACACTATTCCGGTCAGCAGTATATTCAGTATTGAAGTTCCGCTCGAAAATATTGATGAAACGGGCCGTCAGCTCTTTATCTATGTTGTTCTTGTAAAACAGTTTCTTGGCATCTGCCGGAGTCATACCTGCTTCAACAGCATTAAATCTGTCGCCCAGATATTTTTTTATACCCGCGCAGAATTTTCCACGGGCGCGTTCCGGATTTATGCGGGCCGCTTTCTCCGAATCTTTCAGGATCGAAAGCGATTTATTCAGTGCGTTTTGCTTTTTCCGGCGATCTTTATTATTTACCGAATGACTGCCAAGTAATTTAATTGTCAGAATCAGCAAGAAAAACACAGGTCCGCTTGCAGTTAAAGC
>JBHORK010000077.1:0-11404 GCA_042565725.1 Verrucomicrobiota bacterium | reverse complement strand
ATATGAAAGAGCAATACCCGTATTACCACTTGTTGGTTCAACAATTTCAACGCCTGGCTTTAATACACCACGCTTTTCCGCGTCCCATATCATTGATGCGCCGATTCGGCATTTGACCGAATATGCCGGATTGCGTCCTTCAATTTTAGCCAGGACAAGTGCATTATCCCCCGCTACCTTTTGAAGCTGTACCATTGGAGTGTTTCCTATTGACAAGGAATTATCTTTGAAGTAATTCATATTGATCTCCTTTTCTGCTTTGCCATTAATGTAATCTTTCTCTTTTTTTTGTTGTATTAGAATTATGATGAAATTATCCACAAAAGGACGGTATGCTACAAGAATAATGGTGTAGCTGGCTCCAGAACAAAAAATCGCTCTTGCTAAAGATATTTATACTGACTATACAGAGCAAATCTTGATAAAACTTAGAACTGTCAGATTGGCAAGAAGCAGCCCGGGCATTAAAAGGAGTTTATGTTTAAAAAAAGATCTCTAGCAAGGATCACAGAGGAGATAAAGAAATGAGTGATAAAAAACAGAATCCTGAAACACTGGCGTTACACGCGGGGCAGGTGCCCGACCCAGTAACCGGGGCAAGAGCTGTTCCGATATATCAAACTTCCAGTTACGTGTTCAACAGCACTGAACATGCGGCAAATCTGTTCGCACTGAAGGAATTCGGCAATATCTACACACGCCTGATGAATCCTACATCGGATGTTGTGGAAAAACGTATTGCCGCTCTTGAAGGCGGCACTGGTGCATTGCTGACTTCAAGCGGAATGGCTGCAATTTTTCTGGCAATTCACACCATTGCTGAAAAGGGCGACCATATAGTCGCATCGTCATCTTTATACGGCGGAACCGAAACATGTTTCCGTTATACATTACCGAAGATCGGTCTTGAAGTAACGTTTGTAGACGACGCTACACCCGAGAAAATAAAAGCCGCAATAAAAGAGAATACGAAAGCCGTATATATTGAAACTATAGGAAACCCTAAGGGTGATGTTCTTGACATACGGGGCATAGCAGATATTGCTCATGCCGAAGGAATTCCTGTAATCGCGGACAATACATTTGCGCCTGTGTTATGCCGCCCCATGGATCACGGCGTTGATATTGTTGTTCATTCATGCACAAAATGGATAGGCGGGCATGGAACATCTATTGGCGGAGTGATAATTGACAGCGGGAAGTTTGACTGGTCACAAGGTCGTTTTCCTGGGTTCACAACACCGGACGAAAGCTATCATGGAGTTGTTTACTGGGACGCGCTCAGTAACGTTCCCGACATGGGAAATGTGGCGTTTATAATCAAAGCACGCGTGCAGGGAATGCGAAACATTGGTCTCTGCCCCAGCCCATTTAACGCGTTTCTGTTTCTACAGGGAATTGAAACTCTGCCTCTGCGAATAAGGCAGCAAAGCGCCAATACTCTGGAACTCGCTAAATGGCTCAAGAATCATGACAAGGTTGATTGGGTTGTTTATACAGGTCTGGAAGATCACCCTTATCATAAAACCGCAAACAAATATCTCAAAGGCGGGTTCGGTGCTGTGCTTGGTTTTGGAATAAAAGGCGGCCGCGCGGCCGGCGAAAAATTCATCAACTCAGTAAAATTGGCAAGTCATCTTGCCAATGTAGGTGACGCCAAAACCCTCGTACTTCATCCCGCTTCTACAAGTCATCAGCAGATGACAGAAGAAGCCCAGAAAGCCGCGGGCATTACGCCGGAATTTGTTCGCGTGGCCGTGGGCCTCGAGAATATGGAAGATATTAAAGTCGACTTTGATCAGGCCATGAAGTAAAAGGTTTACAGCGTAAAATTCCTATTATGTCAACTGATAAGATACATAACGTAAATATTTTATCGCAAAAGCTTCTGCCGACCCCGAAAGAAATCAGAAACAAACTTCCGGCAAATACCGATATCAAGCAAACAGTCTGTAACTTTCGCAGTCAGATCATAAATATTCTCGACCGCAAAGATCCGCGACTGCTTGCCGTTGTGGGCCCATGCTCTATTCACAATATAGATTCAGCGCTGGAATATGCCCAAAAGCTCAAATCTCTGCAGGCAGAAATTGAAGATACATTATTAGTCGTTATGCGGGTCTACTTCGAGAAACCACGCACTTCGGTAGGCTGGAAGGGTTTCATAAACGATCCATACCTCGATGATTCTTTCCAGATTGATGAAGGCCTCAGCATGGCGCGGAAATTCCTGCTTAAGCTGGCTGAAATGAACCTGCCGGCCGGAACTGAAGCTCTTGACCCAATCACTCCTCAATATACAGGCGACTTGATCTCATGGACGGCAATCGGAGCGCGCACTACTGAATCACAAACGCACCGCGAAATAGCCAGCGGCCTGTCCACTCCTGTAGGATTTAAAAATGGAACGGACGGAAATATTACAGTGGCCATAAACGCGCTCAAATCGGCGGCAAGCCCGCACCATTTTCTCGGCATAAACGAGACCGGCCAATGCGCGGTATTTCATACAGGCGGTAACCGTTACGGTCATATTATTCTACGTGGCGGAGAAAAACCCAACTACGATGCCACAAGCACAACTCATTGCGAAAAAGAACTGCAAGAGGCCGGGTTACCGGAAAACATCATGATTGACTGCAGTCACGCTAACTCAGAAAATACGCCGGATCAACAGACGACAGTACTGGAGAATTGTGTCAACCAGATTATCAATGGCAATAAATCAATCATTGGGTTCATGATCGAAAGTAATCTCGAAAGCGGAAAACAACCTATTCCAAAAGATTTATCACTATTGAAGCCCGGTGTCTCGGTAACTGATTCCTGCGTTGACTGGCCGACCACGGAAAAAATGCTGAAAAACGCAGATGATGCGCTCAGAACCGTTATACCCACCCGCTAGAAAAAAGAAACTGAATATCCAATAACGAAGGAAAGACGAAGCTCCTGACCTTTTATCAAAGGGAAAATGCCATTTCGGTGTTGTTAAAGCAACAGAAACAGCAAAGAATAAAGAGAAGTAATCACGTGGTAGCCGAAGATAAGCCGTTGGACATTGGAAATTCCTTGTTGGATATTGAGTGTTCAAAGATAGGAAACACAACAAAAGCGATGAGCTGCGGGTCCGATTTTTGAACCCCAGTCATTCGACAGGGCAGACGAAATTCTTCCTGCATTTTAAAGCCAATAAACCGAAAGCAGGATTTTCACCGGCAACTATTTACCCGAAGACATGAAGTTCAGAAGACCACCGGCCAGGAGAATGTCTTGCTGCCTTTCAGACAATTCCAGCTTAACAGGAATTTCGATGTTTTTTGTCTGATTATTTACCACAGCCTTTTGACTACCCTTAATCACTTCGAGTATATCTTTAATTTCCAGACTATCACCTTGTTCAACCTTCTTATAATCACCGGAATTCTTGAAAAGCAATGGTATTATCCCGTAGTTTATCAGGTTAGCGCAATGGATCCTTTCTATGGACTTGGCGATAACAGCTTTAACCCCAAGATACATCGGACACAATGCCGCATGCTCTCTGCTTGAGCCCTGACCATATGATACCCCGGCAATAATGAAATTATGGAGACCATTCTTAAGATTTGTCATTGCACGTTCAGCAAATTGAGAATCTATATTCTCAAACACAAATTTGGAATACGCCGCCACATTAGATCTGTATTTCAGACGCTGACCGGCAGGCATAATATGATCGGTTGTCACGGAATCACCCGCTTTTATTGCCACCGGCCCTGTCAATTCGGCAGGCATCGGCTCGTTTTTCGGCACTTCGCCTATGTTAGGGCCTTTGACTACCCTGACACCCGCCCGATCTTCAGGCGGCTGAATAAACATTGAATCATCAATCAGAAATTCTTTCGGCTGTTTTATTTTAGGATATTTCAGGTCTTCCGAAGCTGAGGGATCAAGTAGTCGACCTTGCACAGCTGCAACTGCCGCAATGGCCGGACTTACCAGATAAACACGCGCGTCCATGGTTCCTGATCTACCCTCGAAATTCCTATTGGACGTTCTCAAAGAAACAGCGCCCGAAACAGGCGACATGCTATTGCCAATACAGAATCCGCACGCATTCTCAAGAATACGCGCGCCAGCTTCAATAAATATTGAAAGCAAGCCTTCCTTTGCCAACATTTGAAGAACCTGCCGCGAACCTGAAGCAATTCCAAGTGTAACATTCGGATGAACTTTCTTATCCGCAAGTATCCTGGCAACGGTCTTAAGGTCACGATACGATGAATTAGTGCAGGAACCTATCAGGATCTGGTCAACTCTGACTCCCGCCAGCGAAGCAAGCGGCTGCACATTGCCCGGCGAATGCGGAGCTGCGGCCAATGGTTCAATATCGGCAAGATTGATCTTTACCACCCGATCATATTCCGCATCAGCATCCGCAACTATTTCTTTCCACACCCCTGCCCTGCCCTGTGCGTTCAGAAATTTATTTGTTGTTTCATCGCTTGGGAAAACCGAAGTTGTAACTCCGCACTCTGCCCCCATATTTGCTATAGTAGCCCGTTCCGGAACATCAAGATGTTTCAGTCCCGATCCGGCATATTCAAAAACACAACCAACATTTCCCTTGGTCGAAAACATCTCAAGCACCTTGAGAATAACATCCTTGGCCGACACCCAGGGCTTAAGACTGCCCTTGAGTTCGATTTTTATTACTCGCGGCACAGTCAGACAGAAAGCCGCACCGCCCATAGCAACTGCCACATCCAGCCCGCCGGCCCCTACAGCAAACATACTTAAAGCGCCTGCAGTCGGCGTATGGGAATCCGAACCAAGAAGCGTCTTGCCCGGAGCACCGAAACGTTCAAGATGCAATTGATGACAAATCCCATTGCCGGGTTTCGAGAATACGGCTCCATATTTCGCCGCCGTTGACCGCAGGTACGCATGATCATCTGCATTCTCATGTCCAATCTGAACCGTATTATGATCCACATAACTCACTGCAAGCTCATTCTTAATGCTAGCCAGCCCCATGGCTTCAAATTGGAGATACGCCATAGTGCCTGTCGCATCCTGTGTGAGGGTCTGGTCTATGCGAATCCCGATCTCCTTGCCAGGCTCCAGATCCCCGCTTACCAGATGTTCCTTCAAAATCTTTTCTGTTACATTCATACCCATAGCAGACCTCTCCTGAATTCCTGAAGTTACAATCATTCAAATACCATCAATCAATAAAAAGATCAAGAAGATCAAGAAGATCGGAAGACAGAATACAGGAGTCAGGAGTCAGGAGTCAGAATTCAGAAGAAAGAAAGAACGGCAGGAGTTTTTTGTCATTAGGGATTCCATCTTCGCATAAAGCTATGGCGGACAAGTCGGATTTCTTTGGATATTCCGAGCTTCGTCATTCCTTCCGTTCTTCCCTTTAATTGCGGCTGCAGACCGCCTTATGCTTCAAGAGTCAGCATTTTGCCTTCTGAATTCTGTCTCCTGAATTCTGAATTCTTTCTGCCTTATTGCCTTCTGTCGAAATATTTAATAACCTCTTCTCTGCATGAAACTGATGGACAAATATCTTTTGCGGGAATACCTGATTCCTCTGTTTTTTTGCGTGACCACTTTTTGTATGATCCACGTAATATGGGATCTCTTCGCTCATATCTCAAAATTCATGAGTGTCCATACTCCGTGGCGCTTAATATGCCGCTATTATCTCTTCGTTCTTATACCCACGCTCGAATATGTCCTGCCGGCTTCTTTACTGCTTGCCACTCTTTACACATTGTGGCGACTGAGCAGGAACAACGAACTGACGGCAATGCGCGCCAGCGGTGTAAGCATGTACCGAATAATGCTGCCATTTCTTGTTGTAGGCGCTATATTCAGTATCAACGCGTTAATAATAAAAGAAACCATTGGGCCCCATGCAGCTTTATGGGCCAACCGTTTCTCCAATAATAAATTTCGAGAGTTTGAAGAAAACATCCATTTGGACATGGCGCATTACAATGTTGCCGACCGTCGCCAGTGGTTAATAAAAAAATTTGATCTCAACAACCCTGATTACCTGCGAAGCGTAAACATTAAGGAAGAACGGGAAGATCACTCCAAATCCAGAGAAATTACAGCTCAAGAGGCGGAATGGCTCGATGGCCAATGGTGGTTTTACGATGGCCAAATTCAACAGTATAGTGACACAGGAGGTCCTGTAGGCCCGCCAATCATTATAAATAAACGCGGAGTTGAAATGTCGGAACTGACTGAAGCACCTTCCGTCTTTGCAAACGAAATAAAAGAATGGCAATTCTTCTCCTCTCTGGAAATGATAAATTTTTTAAAGAACCGTCCCAGACCCTCTAAGGCAGAAAATGCAAAAAGAATATTTTATCTACATCAGCGCATTGCCCTGCCATGGGCTTGCTTTATTGTAACTCTTTTCGGCATCCCCGCAGGCGCAAAAAGCAGCAGGCAAAGCGCACTGACGGGAGTATTTATTGCAGTAGCCTTTTTCTTTGCCTTTTACATGCTGAACCAGGTGGGCATGTTTCTCGGAATAAAACGAATTATCGCGCCATGGCTGGGTGCGTGGCTGTCAAATATAATCTTCCTGATAGTGGGCATCATAATGACAGTTCGAATGAAATAGAACTGTACATTTTACCTGTCAAGCCGTAGCATTGACAATGAAGATTTTGGAAAGCGGAAAGGACGTTAATCATGTCTCTAATAAAAGAACTTCTTGAAAAAGCTATTTCACTTGACGCATCGGACATTCATATCAAACCGGACCAGCAGCCATTTTTTCGAGTACACGGCACACTTAAGGAGAGTGGATTCGAAACAATCACGCCGGAACATATCACAGAAATAACAAAAGACCTGATCCCTAAGCATCTTGCGGGACAATATGAGGCCGAACACGAAGCAGACTTCTCTTTTCATGAAGATGGAATTGGGCGTTTTCGTGTAAACGTTTTCCATGCACAGGGTATTCCTGCCATAGCCATGAGATATGTTAAATCGAATATCCCCACTTTTGAAGAACTGCATCTTCCTCTCCAACTTCGAGATCTGGCGCGTGTATCAAGGGGCATTATTCTTCTTTCAGGCACCACGGGCTCCGGAAAATCCACCACACTCGCAGCTATAATTGACGAAATAAACAAAACACTACAGCGACGCATTATTACCGTGGAAGATCCCGTGGAATATATCTTCCAGGACAAAAAATCCGTTATTACTCAGCGTGAAGTCGGTCTCGACACCCTGACATTTCAAAACTCACTGAAACGCCTGATGCGTCAAGATCCGGACGTAATTCTCATTGGCGAAATGCGGGACCGAGTGAGTATCAGAACCGCACTCCTAGCCGCAGAAACAGGACACCTTGTGCTTTCGACACTGCATGCCGGCACATCCGCCCTTGCTGTCCCCAGAATGCTGGACGTCTTCCCGGCAGACGAACAGGATCAGATTCGAATGGGTATTGCTGGAAATCTCCACGCTATTGTTTGCCAGCGACTCGTTCCGGACACCACTGGAAATGCAGTACCCGCAGTAGAAATCATGATCAACACATCCACCATGCGCAAGCTGCTTGAAAAAAATAAGCTTGATCTGATTTCTACAGCAATTGAAACGGGCAAGGAAGACGGCATGCAGACGTTCAACCAGTCCATATATGACTTGATCCGAAAAGGCGCAATTACCGAAACAGAAGGAATGCGATTTGCCACGAACCCTGAAGCTCTCAGAATGAACCTTCAGGGCATCTTCCTCGATGAGGGAAGCCGAATTCTCGGGTCGGTATAGTTCTGCTTTTTACTACCTAAGACAGTTATGTACAATTTCTCAGACAAATCTATCCTTGTAACCGGTTCAACACGCGGCATAGGACGCGCAATCGCGGAATTTCTTTTTTCACATGGAGCCACTGTGGGCATCCATGGACGGAATCTCGACACAGTCGAAAAAGCGTGCAGTGAAATATCAAGCAACGGAACGCGGACCGTTCCTGTCGCACACAACCTTTCTGAGCCGGAAGCCGGCGCGGCAGTGGTCCATACGTTTTACGAAAGCACAGGAAGACTCGATGGCATGGTTAACAACGCGGGAGCAGGAAAAGCATTGGCATTCCGGGGCATGACGCTTAGTAAATGGAAAAATACCTTCAACACAAATCTTGAGGCTGCAATGACGGCAACAAAGGAAGCCTACACCATAATGCGAAAACAGGGATTCGGCAGTATTGTTAATATCGCATCGCTCTCTGCCCATGGACCCGGCAAATGGATGGGAGCAGATTATGCGGCCAGCAAGGCTGGACTCGTAAGCCTGACCCGAAGCCTCGCATTCGAAGCCGCCAGATTTGGAATACGCGCAAATGCTGTATCACCCGGAATAATAGAAACCGACATGACATCAATGCTGTCCGAAGAAACAAAGAAAACACTGAATATCCCCATGGGCAGACTGGGATACACTGAAGAAATAGCCTCTGTAGCGGCATTTCTTTTGTCGGACAACTCAGCATATATTACCGGCCAAATTCTGCATGTTGACGGCGGGCTATGGATGAAAGGATGAGCAACGGATACTATGCGGTTCTTTGTCTGGAGCTCGAAGACTCGCTAGGCCTGCAGAACCGCATAGTATCCGTTGCGGGGAAGGGAAAGGTTAAGGGAGAATGGTTGATAAAGGGAATACGAGAAAGAATATGAATAACAAGAAACGAGTAGTTGTTACCGGGCTTGGTGTTGTGACCGCCATTGGGTTCGACGAGACAACATTATGGAATAATATGATAGCCGGTAAAACGGGGATAAAACACTTAAGCGCTTTTGATATCACAGAATACAAAACCCCAAACGCAGCGGAAGTAAACAGCGATGATCTTGCCTCGGCACTGAAATCAAGAAGAATGATTCATTTCGATCGAACAGTTGATATGACCATGCTGGCCTCAGCCCAGGCCCTGGAACAGGCCGGAATTATCAGCGGCAAGCCGCCTTACGAACCAACTGATATGTCCACCATATTAGGCACACACGGCACGTTTGAGAGTGTGTACAACACATTTATGAGCTACTCAGAAAAAGGACCGCGCGGCATTCGACCGTCTTCCCTGCCTAAATGTATTGCCAATGCCACAGCCTCCTGTGTCTCCATGAGGTTCCGTCTCACAGGCTCAAATTTCGTAATTACCGCCGCATGCTCCTCCGCCACTACCGCTATAGGACAATCATACCGTATGATTAAAGACGGACATGCCGACAAGGTTTTGTGCGGGGGCTGTGACGCCCTTTTTAATCCAGTTGTATACGGAACATGGGATGCGCTTGGTGTAATGTCGCGCAACCCCGATCCCCAAAATGCATGCAGGCCTTTTGCGGCCGATCGTGACGGATGCATAATCGGCGAAGGAGCCGGCGCACTTGTCCTTGAATCAATGGACAGCGCTGTTCAAAGAAACGCATCTATTCGCGCCGAAATATGCGGGTTCGGAGAATCATCGGATGCCACCCATATTACAAGTCCCAGCGCGGAAGGTCAGGTTAGAGCAATAAATGCAGCAATAAACTCAGCAGGAATAACTCCAACCGACATCGGTTTCATTAACGCGCACGGTACAGCAACGAAAAGCAACGACGAATGTGAAGCGCAATCCATTCGGCTCGCCCTTGGAGATGCAGCAGATAATATCCCGGTAGCTTCTAACAAGTCTTTCTTCGGACATTTACTGGGCGGATCCGGAGCTGTTGAAACCATAGTAACAATTATTGGACTTGAAAAAGGGAAGGTACCCTCAAATCTCAACCTTGATAATCCTGACCCAAAATGTAATCTTTGCTTTGTAGGTAATCAGCCTATGGAGATTTTATCTCCAATCGCCATGAAAAACAGTTTCGGCTTCGGAGGAAATAACGCTGTATTGATATTGAAGAAATGGGAAAAATAACAGGAGAACATTTATGACACAGGAAGAAATCATCGAAAAACTCAGAGAGATGATGAAACAATCATCTCAGGCCGATGTAAAATGGGATACCGTAACAGAAAATTCGCCAATTGAGTCGCTGGGATTCGACTCCCTGTCAATCCTCGATCTTATTTATGACATTCAGCAGGAACTCGGCATTGAGTTTGAAGCCGAAGAAATGGTGAGCATAAGAACTATCGGCGAGCTGGCAACCTTCCTGCAATCAAAAAGCTGAACGAAATACGTGAAGCGTTATTCGTGAAACGTGAAGCGGGGACACGGATAAGAGTGACATGGCAAGTGGATGTGTGGAATTAAATATCGAACACACGAGATACGATTCACGAAATACGAGATACGATTAAAAATGCTACAGATCAGATATTTCATCGAATACATCGGCTTACGCCTTGCTCTTTTCCTCTTGAATAAACTCTCGCTTCAATCCTGCGAGAAAATGGCAATCTTCTTTGCCGATTTCTGGTATCTGTTTCACGGTTCAAGAAGACGATTAGCTAAGAAAAATATTCTTCAAAGCGGAATTGCCGACAATAAGCAAGATGCCGCAAAAATAGCGCGTGAATCATATCGTCAATTCGCTATTCTTATCTTTGAAGCGTTAAAATCTAAAGAAATATTCAATAACAAGGACTGGCAGAAGTATATCAAAATGGATCTTCACCCGGATTCGATGGCCTTACTGAAAGATACAAAACAAGGCATAATCCTGGTATCCGGCCATTTAGGGAATTGGGAAATCGCGGCTCAGTTACTTTCATTCCATAAACCTTTGGCCGGAATAACAAAAAGCCTGCATAACCCCTACACTAACAAACTACTGCAGGAACTGAAACCAAAAGACGGCCTGCGCCTGACACCAATGCACGGAAAAGATTTTCGCAGACTTCTTGCTGTATTGAAAGACGGTGAAATCCTCGCCCTCCTGATAGATCAACATGCCAAGGGCAGTGCCAGCGGTCGAGGAATGATGATAGATTTCTTTGGAAAGCCTGCGTCCACCCATACATCCCCTGCCCTTCTACATCTTGTTACCGGTGCTCCTTTGTGTTTCGGTTACTGTATCAGAACCGGGCTGATGTCTTACACAATGAAAGGACTCGCTCCAATCTCTTTCAAACCAACCGGCAACAGAGAACAAGACGTAAAAACAATTCTTAAGAAACTGACAAAACAACTTGAGAACGCTATTCGTGAACATCCCGAACAATATCTGTGGGCCCATAGACGCTGGCGCTAGTGTGTATTAAGCAACTGAATATCCAATATCCAACAAGGAATGTCCAATAACGAAAGAAAGCCGTTGGACATTGGAAATTCCTTGTTGGATATTGAGTGTTCAAAAGAAAAGAACGCAATAAACGAATTAAGAGTCTGTCGGACTTTATTCTGCCCGCCCGCGCCTCCCGGCGCTAGATACCCGGG
>JBHORK010000076.1:0-11449 GCA_042565725.1 Verrucomicrobiota bacterium | reverse complement strand
GCGGCGAGGAATTTGTTATTATTTGTGAGGGTAACGAGTTTACCAGCAAGGTCTCAGCGCTCGAAGAACTGCTAAAATCCATACGCGGACATAAATTCGCAATGAGAAGTAAAAGTCGTCCCCGCCGGAAACCTAAATATCCATGGCTGGTTAAAAGTAGTTCAAAACCCAAAACCATCACGGTCACCGTAAGTATAGGAGTGGCAAAAAACAACCGCAGATACTCATCCCCGCAAGAGGTGCTGGAGGCGGCTGATAAGGCACTGTACAAGGCTAAAAATGCGGGTAGAAACCGTCTACAGGCAGCACGTTAAGAAGCAAGCTTTTTGCAATGCAAGCCTTTTAAAGGATTATATCTTAAGAATCAAAAAAATGTGATTTATTGGAGTGCTGGAGTGTTGGAGTAATGATTAATTCTTTTTCCAAATCCGATTTTATCACGAAATGCGTTCTGCCTGATCAGGAAAGTCTATGAAACGGAAAGGACTGTCTATTTTTTTGAGCTTTCTGATTTACCCTCGGTGGCTTTTTTCATCTTCTCGAGATCAGCATCAAACTTCTTCTTACGTGTTTTCGATTGAATTATTTTCTTGTGAACCAGCTCAGCCTCTTCAGGAATTCCTTCTTTTCCACGCAGCGATTCTGGCTTTGCAAGTGATAGTGTAACAAAAATGATTGTCTCAACCTGCTCCTGTGCTTCATACGTGTGAGAAAACAAGCGCCCAATCAAGGGAATACTCCCCAGTAAAGGAATCTTGCTGACTTTCTTGCTGTCCTTGGTGCTGGTCAGTCCTCCGATTGCAACTGTCTGACTGCTTTGAAGCGTGAATGTCGTATCAATTTCCTTTACGGATATCGTGGGCCAAAAAGCAGTAAAGTTACCACCCTCCTGTTCCTCATATGGGTTGGCGATTCTTCGTATTAGTTTAGGCTTGATTCTTGCCTCTATCAGGTCATCGGTTTTAACGGTGGGAATAACGCGTAGATCTATTCCTGTGCTTAAGTAACCGCCCTTGATGTAATCGGTATCGATGGAAGTGTCCAGTTCCAGGACCACATCGGTGATACCTGCATCCTGACCGCGATGCGTTCTCGTCTGCCTCTTTATCGGCCATCTCTTTCCAACGCTGAAATACGCATTAGTGTTGCCGCTGGCAACAATCATTTTCGGACTTGAAATAATGCTTGCGCCGTCCATTTTGTTGAGAGCGCTCAAAACTATTTTGAAATCGTCAACACCGAGTACTGCCGCTCGGATTTCTCTCTGATCAACGGGAAGCACACTCGTTCGCGTTATCGTGCCATCTGAGCTGACATCCACTGTTTCCACGTTATCTCCCTTTACATGAAAATCAGTCGTTGACTGAGCCCCGTCCCTTGACGTCCGGATGGTTCCACTTTCATCCATAGTCGCTTTCGAACGTGTATCGCTATAATCAAAGCCTATGTCTTTAGCTTGAAGAGTAATGCCCTCCAGCATCTGCCAATCAATACCGAGTTGCTTACTTGCTTCATCGTTAAGCTCCATGAATTTGGTTTCCACGCAGATCTGCTTGCTGGGGATATCTATTTTCGTAATGACCTGTTTAATTTCGCCCAGGTTTGCCTGGGTGGTTTTAACTACTATTGCGTTGCCGGAAGTAAATTCCAGGACACTGGCATTGGTCACAAGCAGAGAGCTTACAACAGAACTAACCTCAGAAACCTTTTTGTGGTTTAAAAACAGTGTTTCAACGATCATCGGCTCAGCTTCGTTCGGCTCTTTTCGGATTATGCTGTAAAGTTTTGATCCCGACGGCTTTTCGATAAGCATTAAGTCGTGCATATCAAGGATGGCGGAAAGCGTGGGTTTCCATTCGACTCCCGTAAGATTGACGGTTACCGTGCCTTCGAGATCAGCCGGAGCCGCTATTATATTGACGCCCAGCATCTTCGTGAAGACGTTGATTACGTTTTCAAGCGATTCATCGGTAAACCTTATGTTGATAAGGTCCTTGCCTGTTCTTATTATGATTGGTTCCGGCTTATATGGCTCGATGGAAGGGGCAGACTCAGCGGCTTCACCGGCAGGAGCAATATCTTCGGCATCCTGAGCCGGCACCACGGCAGAATGAAGAAATGTTAGAAGAAAAATTAAGGGACACGAAGTACGAACAAATAAAAAGATTTTGAAGTTCATCACTCTTTTCTCCCTGTCCTTGATTCACTATATAGATACACAACATCGCGGCGAAAAGCAATATTAACTATTTTTCAATCTGTCGCTAAAAAAGTCAATAATACAGCGAGAACATCTTTTGTGTCAATGCGATGTCCGGCATATCTGCAGGATTGCAGATTCAGAAACGAGATTTGGTTGTTAGCGCACTGCAAATACGAAGAAATAAAGAAATACTTGTTAGGAAAAAAGATGTGTTATATACTGATGATATGAATGAGATCATATTTGAAGTAACACAGGAATCTGATGGCGGCTTTGTTGCAGAATGTATGACAGAAAGCATCTTTACTCAGGCTGATACCTGGGCAGAGTTGCGTAATAACGTACAGGATGCGGTTAACGGTTTTTTCTTTGATAAAGTAAAGCCGGGAAATATCCGGTTGCATCTGGTCAGAGATGAGGTTTTAGCCGCAGTATGAAGCTGCCCAGAAATATGAGTGGTCGTGAGCTCGTAAAAGTTCTGTGTAAAGACTGGAGATATGAGCAGATTCATCAGGCAGGGAGTCATATAATTCTGGAAACAGAAATCCCTTCACATCATCGTTTAGCGGTTCCGGATCATAAGAATTTAAGAATTGGAACGTTAAACGCTATTCTTCGCGCCGTAGCGGCTCATAAAGGTACAAATAGAAACGATATCCTTCGTTCTACGTAAAGGAATGATGGGGCGGGATCCCGTTCTGGAGCAAAAAATCGCTACCAATAATCCACCTCAATGTATATATAGTCAAAATAGACGTCCCGATGCGAAGAAGAGTCTCTGTTAAGGATTAAAATTTCGCAATTGTTGATCTTTTCGGGTGTGTCAAGAACACTTGTCAGATCATTGGTATAACGCTGTTCAGTGTCGCTCCATGCTACATCCCCGCTGTTCGTGTCTGAAGTACCGGTATTGCCTTGATACCATTGGCTGTTGTTCCTGTTTGTGCTTGCGTGAACCACTAATGCCCCGTTCTGGCTGGCGGCCCCCTGATGATCAATATAAACCTTCACGCTGTTTATCCCGCGGGCGGCTTCCGGAAAATTATCACTGAAATACACACTGTACCACATATGGTCGGCAAAAGTATCTCCTCTCTCTGCGTAGTTATCGCCATCAGATACTGCATCTCCATCATCATCTTGAATATCTCTGAGATACCAGCCCACCGGTCTGGAGCTCAGCTTCCTGTTATCACGCGCATGATATCCGTCAATAACCCCGCTTCGCCAGATTGTCGCGCCTGCGCCCGACCATCTACTTGACCATTTGGTTTGGTTCACCAGGCCTGTGGACGAGATGATGACCTGCGGGAAAATAGAAGTAGTGACAATAGTAAGCGGAGTTGGGGGCATCTCATACACGGCATCCATGAATATGTAATCAAAGTATAATCGCCCCTTAGAAGCGCTTTTAGCAGAGTCGTTGTAGTTAAGGATCAAAATTTCACAATTATTTATCTTATCATAGGTATCTAATATGCTTGTTAAGTCATTTGTATAACGCTGTTCACCATTATCCCCATTCCACGACTCGTTCCCGCTGGTTGCGTCAGCAGTGCCGTCAACACCTAGATACCATTGGCTGACATCTTTATCTGCGCTTACAGCGACCTCAAATTCTCCCGTGACACCGGCAGGGCCCTGAAGATCAATATAGATTTTAGCGCTGTTGATATTAGTGGCATTTGTGGGGAAGTTATTAGTGAAATACACACTGTACCAATTATGATTGGCAATAGTCGCGCCCCTTTGCGCGTAGTTATCAAAGTCCAATGCGTCTCCGTCATTATCTCGAATATTATTAATCAAATCCGCTTGATCGCTCAGCGTCCAGTTGCGCTGTGCTTGATATCCGTCCATGACCCCGCTGGACCAGGTGAGCGGCTCGTCTCCAACCCATACGGTCTGAGTAGTAATCTGGGTCACCACGCTTGAAAATTCAACCAGCGCGAAATACTGACCGCGCCCAATTGGGCTGGCAAGAGTTACCGGCACATTCGCTGTCCAGGCCGCGTTTGACCTGCAGTAAGCTTTGCCCAGGCTGAGCCCTGTTTCCGCGGCAAGAAAAGCGTTTGAAGCATCAGTCGTCTCTACTGTCTCCAATAACCCGATATTGAAAAGTACGATAAGCCCGGCGCTGAGCAGTGACATTATGAGGATAACAGCGATTAAACCAAGGAGAGCGATGCCGGATTTTGGATATCGGATATCGGATATCGGAACGGGGAACGAGGAAATCGGAACGGGGAGTTCGGAATGCGGAAGTCGGAACGGGGAACGGGGAGTTCGGAACGGGGAACGCGGATTTATAGATATATTGTTCATTTTTTTTCTGCCGTATTTACGGATAAAAGATGTTAACATCCAGATCACGCGATTGTTTCCCTTTGGTAACACTCAAATCAAGTTCAATTCTACCAATCCTCGACATATATAGCGGAGTTAAGGGAAGATCATCAAGCACTCCGTTGGTCGTATCATAGTATGCCAATACAAACGTGTCCACGTTTTTTGCTAGAATATTATCGTTGAGAGTCAAGTCAGAGCCGCTCAATTTGAATGTATTTGTTACGTTGTTTTGATTGACAAAGCTCAATTCATCGCCGTCAGCCGTTAATGTGGTCTTTAATGTCCGGATTTCTCTGCGCATTCTGCATAGCGCCGTAGTTGCTTCATCATCCGCCCGCTTCTGTCTGATTATCATAACATAGACATCACTCATATTAACCACATAATGAACGGTCGAAACGGCAACAATTGACAGAATCACCATAACAACAATCATCTCAATAAGTGAAAAAGCGTTGTGATTGCGGATTTCGGATTTAGGATTGCGGATTGAAAGAGAGAGTGAGGCATTGGGTATTTTGGATTTAATACAAGAATATAAAGTTCGCATTTCTTTAAATGTCCTGTCAGTTTTGTAGCCGACGGCGCTGACGTCGGTTCCTGTCCCCGCGGTCAACGCTGTAGCCGACGGCGCTGACGTCGGTTCCTGTCCCCGCGGTCAACACTGTAGCCGACGGCGTTGACGTCGGTTCCTGTCCCCGCGGTCAACACTGTAGCCGACGGCGTTGACGTCGGTTCCTGTCCCCGCGGTCAACACTGTAGCCGACGGCGCTGACGTCGGTTCCTGTCCCCGCGGTTACAAATAATCTACCTGCCCTTGATATCTCCAATCTTCGGCTCGATTGATCATGCCCGCACGCACAGGGTTATTGCGAACATAATTCCACTTTTCCGAATAACTTTCGTCCGATCGCAGCACATGATCAAAAAACTCCTTCTGCCACACAGGCACCGAATATTGCAGTTTTTTAACCATTTTTTTGCTCGTCCATTCTTTCCAAGAACCCACAAAGTTCGATAAAGATTTTGCATCGGTGGAAGCTCTACAGAAAAAATGAACATGGTCCGGCATGACCACGTATGATCCAATTGCCCAACCATGACGTGAAATGGCCTGTTTCCATTCGCCAATCAGAATATCAACTACTTCGTCATGTGCAAGGACCGGCTTTCGATCTCTTGTGCATGTGGTAATAAAACACATCGGATTGCTTTCCCAAACTTGAGACAAACGCTTAAGATGTTTTTTACCATGCTTACTATCCATCAGAACAATCTTTCTCCGTGATCAATTCTGTAGCCGACGGCGCTGACGTCGGCCCCTCATCCCGCGGTCAACGCCCGCGGCTACAATTCCCTTTCCCGCGGCTACAATTCTCTTTTCAATCACAAATCAAAAATCAGAAAAACCTTTAGTCATATTTACTAACAACCGATACGTTGGTTATTGCCGCTTCCGGGCCGGACACAACAACCTCTATCCGCTTAAAGCTGGTGGATCCATCAGGCTCTGGCACAGCGGGGTCAAGATTGTTGGTGAGAACATTCATAATGATCACGCTTCTTGTAAAGCCGTTATAATCAGTCATAGCAGTGCCTTCAATTGTTCTGGGTGGAGATTCGCTCCAGCCGTCATAGTCATCCACGTCGTCAAAATTTGAGCGAGGCGAGCTTTCTTCAGCCCCGAAACTGTTAGTTGGCTCCTCGTAGATCTTTGACCGGATTTCGTATGCAAGATCATCCGCCAGCAGTGTTGCGTTCTGCGCGGACCGCTCAAAGTCCAGACTCTTCACTTTTTCGTAGAATCCAAGTGTAAGCGCCGTCACGGCAACACCTATGATTACTATTGTAACGATCAGTTCGATGAGAGTGAAAGCCTTCTGATTTCGGATATCGGATGGCGGATGTCGGATATCGGATATCGGATGGCGGATATCGGATGGCGGATGTGGGATTTTTAGTTTCAAAATTCCTCCAATCAAAATTCACAAATCTAAAACTTGTCCCGCGAAGCTGCTCGAACGAAGCAGGACCAAAAATTCAATAGCTGATATAACCTGTATCAGGTGTAATATTTACTGCAAGTCCTGAGCTGAATGTGATTGTTCCCTGCGTGGTGATCGGATTGGTCGAACCGTCACACGGAATACCGTTAGGTTCACTGAAACACAACACACTGCCGCCGTTAATATTGACTGACGAGAGCGTGACGCCGGAAAACCGTTCAGATACGTTTACCACCCAATCTTCTTGAGTTACCGGATCTTTTACCGGAGTGCCGCCGCCAATGTATACAGAATAGGAATCGGTCGCAGTATCAAATTCAACCCGCGTGGTTTGTTCGCGGTTAACCGCTATATCACGTATGTATCGAAGATGTTCGGACAGTTCGTCAACAGCAAGTTCATCACGCGAACCCTGCAGGTCAGGCATTGAAAGCAGAGCCACCGAGGCAAGAATCCCGATAATAATCATTACAACAACCAGCTCCAATATACTGAAACCGGAGGAACGGAACGCGGAATGCGGAACGCGGAACGCGGATTGAAAGCAAGAATATAGAGTTCGCATTTTTTGTAATATCCTGTCAGTTCTGTAGCCGACGGCGTTGACGTCGGCCCCTGATACCGCGGTCAACGCCCGCGGCTACAACAATCCAAAATCAAAAATTGCTTCTATTCGACCTCGACTGTTATTTGTTTTGTGCCGTTATCCAGAACAACATTACTGTCGTTAATTTGTATAACTTTCCATGTTTCGATACGGTCTCCTTTTTTCAGAATCTGGCCGTTAATAACAGCCATGCTTTGAGCAGGAGCTATACGAGACACGATTCCAGTTACTCTGATATTGTGTTCGTTTATTGTCGAAACTGACGTTCGCGCTGATCTGGAACGCTTCGACGCGCTGAAAGGATTATGTTTGGGCAAGAAAGCGGCGATTCTTTTCTGTTCCGCCAATATTTCAGCGTTAATGACTTTTGTTTTACTTGCTCCGGATACTTTTGGGCTAACAGAAGACGGGAGGGCGGAAACGGGTTTAACGGCCGTGATCGCATTACCTGTATCTGGCGGTGTGGTTTTTCTTTCCTTGGCCTTGCTGACATTCCTAACAACAAGATACAGCAGAACAGGTGAGAGCATTATGATTATTACCCAGGCTATTTTATTTCGTGTTTTCTGATTCACTGCTTCCCCCCCCTACCCAATTTCGGATATCGGATATCGGACTTCTCGATATCGGATTTGCGATATCGGATATCGGAGTTATTTGTTCTTTCTTGCGGTTTTGATTGACGAAACGACGATTGAGAGAATTTCGTCTGCCTCATTGTACAAGTCAGATACCTGCTCTTGTTTCATAAGATCGGATTCGACGATCAATTCCATCCAGTACATCGATTCATCCGCTTCTTCCTCGACTGTGCCCATTTTGTTAATAAAGTCTGCTGTTGATTTTGCACGTTGAGCCGCTCGATAATTAGCGCCAACGCTTGTTCCTGCCCGTAGTAGCTGGTTCTTAATTACCCGTCCAACGCCCGTATCAGGCAACGCCTCGGCCAATCTGATAACCCGAAGAGCAAATCGCTTCGTTCTCTCTTTCATCTCCTCCTTATCCACGCTGTTCCCTCCCATATCCCATATCCGATATCCGATATCGAATCATTCGGCGCTTGAAAAAATAGACAAAACCAGGGCTACATCAACTTTTCCTTCCGCTCTGGCATCTCCCGGAGCGGTAATACGTAAAGATTCAATGTTATTTACCACTTCCCATGAGTCGAGATTCTGCAGAAATTTTACCAGGCTGGCGTATGTGCCTTTTAAGGAAATAGCATAAGAGATCGTATTAACAAATGGGGCTATATCTTTCGTGCGGTCAGCTTTTTTACCCTTTGCAACCGTACCTGCCGCGCTGGTCATTTTCATCCCGGACTCCGCGGCCGCTTTAACAATAGCTTTTACAAGCTCGGTTCCTTCCTGATCCTTGCCGGCAAACCGCGCTGTTGTCTCGGAAATATCTTTACGCATACTCTCCAGCCGGTTTTCCATTTGATCTATCTGGGCAGAACGCCCTTGGCGTTCGGTTATTCTTGTTTTCAGGTTACCCATTGCGCTTTTATGCGTTTTCAGCACACGTGTTCTGTTTTGAACCCATAATCCGGCACAAAGCAGCGCCAATAGAACTACTCCCACAGCTATAAGCGATTTAATATAACTAAGCACGGAAACCTCCCCATTTCGGATTGCGGATTGCAGATTTCGGATTGAAACTTCCCCCAGTCATTGCTTTTCCCTTTCAATTCTCATAACCCTCAATCCTTTTTCACCAATCACCAATCCCCAATCCGCAATCCGCAATCCCCAATCCGAAATCCGCAATCCCCAATCCGCAATCCGCAATCCGCAATCAGTACACTAGTTCGCACTGAATTTTAAAGGTGCCCAGTATTTTGCCGTTACGGCTGACATCCGCATTAACAAGACTTACATGACTGAAAAATACTGATGAACCAAGAGCAGAGAGAAATGAGGCTACAGTATTATCAAAACTATCCGCTGAAGGTAAAACGTGACCAATCAACACAAGGCCTCCCTTTTTATTCAAATCGTTCGAGAAACTGTTTATAACAATGTCATCAGGCACGGCCTCGGCAAGCGCATTAAGAACACCCGGCCATAAAGGTTTCCGAGTGATGAGCAATTGCAATGCCTGGTGATATTCAGTTGTCTTCCGCAGTTCCGTTTGCACTGTTGCCAGTTGATCGGTCTGAGGATCCGATTTGCTTAGTTTTTCTTCATAAATTTCAATTTTCGGGAGTATTCGCCGTATTTTTATTTCCTGAATCATGCCAATTAATATCATGGGGATAAATCCTGCAAGGAACAGGATGAGAACGGCTATTGGCGCATATTTGGCCAAACGCTTAATGACTTGTGTTGGGTTAGGGAGCAAACTGATAGCAGGCTGTTTTGCAAGGGCTAAGCCTACAGCGACAGGCAAGCGGGCTTTGTGTTTTTCAGCATAATTCTTAACGTTAGTATTGGAAAAACTTAATTTGGAAAGTGGATCAAGATTCTTGATAGGTATAGAGATAGATGTGGCAAGATGTTCGTTGAGCATGGATAAACTGCTTGACCCGCCTGTGACATAGATCGCGTTAACCTTTTGACCACTGTTTTCTTCAAAGAACTGAATAGAACGCAGAGTTTCTGATGCCATCCTTTCGATTACCGGTCGGACAACCATACTTACTTTGGCAAGATCGCCGCGAATCTTGAATTGCTCGGCATCTACACTGCTTAATCGAATGGGCCCGGTATCAGTCGAGACTTCTGTTGTAAGCGCCTTTGTAATTGCATCACCGCCAATTGGCACTTCTCGCATGAATTTTACCACTTGATGGTCAAGAATATAAAAGCACGAAGTTGTCGCGCCAAAATCAGCTATAAGAATAACAGGATGTTCGTCGGTTAGATTCTGATAATCAGATAACGTTTTATACGCGCATGCCCGTATTGTGATATCGTCTAACATTCCACCACTGGCTTCAATCAGTTGACTCCAGGGTTTCATGCCCGGCCAATCAGCGAGCCCCACAATGCTCCCTGTACGGTCTCGAAGGAATTCTGAATCCAGGCGCGCCATAACAGGTTCAGTGCTTTCCCATGAAAGCAATTTTCTGCTCTGCAGCAATACAGCTCCATCCGCGTCCGCCTTATCCATCTTCGGCGTCATTACAAAACAGCTTCCGCTTGCTTCGTCATTTACGAACACAACTTTGCAGCCTATAAGGTTACGTTGAATTAACAGTCGTCGAACTATTTCTGATTGTGGACGCGAGTTGTTGTTAATTCTTAACTCAAAGGATTCCTCCTCAATAAACGCTTTTTCAACACATACATCAGACTTGTTAAAAGTTAGAAGCACCAGCTTTGCGCCCGACGCACCGCATTCAAATCCGCCCCTTTGCTCGAAACCAGGCTTGATCTTGATAGGAAATCCGGTATTAAAGAACCAATAATTGGCAAATTGTGTTTTGCTGATTCTTTCACAAATCGCTCGACAGGCAGATACGGCCTTATTTATGTTCTTTTTCCCGTTTTGCCTGAAATGATCATTCTTTTCGTCCCTGCTGTGATTTTCGACATTCAGCGGCCTGTTGATTGCGGATTGCGGATTGCGGATTTCCGACTTTGCCCCGTCTTTGCTGAATGCTTCGGACGGGCACGGCGAGGCTACGGCGGACAGGTCGGATTTCGGATTGAAAGAGGCGGGGGTGTTTGCTTTTATTTTCAGCCTTTTCTCATGATCCAGTGCTTTACGGAGTTCTTCGAGAGGCCAAGCAGAGTTTGACGATGATTCTTGAGAGGCAAACGGTTTGTTTTCATCATTCATAATAATTAATAGAACAATAGAATTTCCGCACCAGACTCACAATACTTATATGGCTATATTCCTTCAGCTTCTTATAATCCAAAATCATTCTAATGAATCTCGACAGATAATCAAAGTTTTTTCGATGTATAACTTTTCAACGCGTTGGGTGTCCCGACATTAAAACGGTACATGTTTACACCTCGTCAAAATCGAAATCGGTATCGCTATCGAAATCGACAGCGATTTACAGCATTTTAAGCATGTCTCCAAAGCTTTATTGTTCAGGGTGTCCCATTTCTGAAAACAGGAAACTTCAGGAATTCAGATATATGTTTACACCTCATCGAAATCGGTATCGCTATCGAAATCTATTTCCCCTGTTTTATAACAAGAAAATCGTTCTTTCACTTATTCTCCCAAACGACAAACATCCCATTTCTTGTGCCCAGGTCCCGTATTGTTTCTCGATAGCGATACCGATTTCGATGAGGTGTAAACATATATCTGAATTCCTGA
>JBHORK010000075.1:0-11537 GCA_042565725.1 Verrucomicrobiota bacterium | reverse complement strand
CAACAGACACATATTTACCGATAGGGTCTTTGTATTTGAAGAGTTTACGCGCGGCGACCTTGCCCAGAACACAGACAGTATTGAATTTATCGGAATCTTGATCATTCAGAAAACGACTTCGTGAATCTATAAGTCTCGAGCGACTGACCTCAAGAAACTCAGGAATGGTGGCAACAAGCTTTATATCTGAAATCTTCGCGTCAACATAAAGATTCTTCCGCATATCCCGAACGGGTATAATCATTCTTATATTTTCGAAAGTTTCTTTTATATGTAAGATGTCTTCTTCGGTAATACCATACTCCAGTATCGACGCAAGTCCACCTCCTGAATCTCCAAATGAGCCGCCCTTGGGTTCTAACGAGCGAATAATTATATTATCAATTCCATGTGCTATAATAGCATCCAGCGATTCACGCCGCGCTCCTTCGCTTATGGCTGTCATTGCTACAACAGCAGCCACACCCAGAACCACTCCAAGCGCCGCGAGACATGAACGGAAAGCATGCCTGGAGAAGTTCTTCGTAGTAATCCTGATAAGTCTAAAAATTTTCATGACTGAACTATTGCCCCGTCGTGCAGTGAAATTATACGTTCCGCCTCATTGGAATATTCAGGGTTATGTGTAACCATAACAACAGTACGTCCTTGAGTTACAATTCCGTGAAATATCTCCATAACTTCACTGCCCGTATGTTCATCCAGATTCCCGGTGGGCTCATCCGCCAGGATAAGAGGAGGATCATTTGCTAAAGCACGCGCAATTGCAACCCGCTGACTTTGACCACCCGACAGCTGATTAGGTCTGTGATGAATCCTGTCGGTTAACCCCAGAATCTCAAGCAGCTCTTTTGCTCGTTCCAGCATAACGCGAGGCTTTATATTCGCATACCACATCGGGACGCAAACATTCTCAAGAACTGTAAACTGAGGAAAAAGATTAAACGACTGAAACACAATGCCTATTTTCAAACATCGTATTTCAGACATCTCATCATCGTTTAGATCAGCTATATTTACGTTTTGCAGGAGATACTCGCCCGATGTGGGACGATCCAGCATACCCAACAAATTAAGCAAAGTGGATTTACCTGACCCGGAAGGGCCCATTATCGCTACAAACTTACCCTTCTCAATGATCAAATCAATAGGCCTGACGGCATGTACAACATTACCCCCGGTATTGTATGCCTTGCTTATACCTCGAAGTTCTATGAGATTCATAATTAGAGCCTGTCAGAAAAAGCATCTTCAGTCTGGGGAGCTTCACTAGGTCTGCACCCTTTTCGGATACAGTTTAATTATAACCTCTTTGAGACAGACATCTTATGCAGCTTCTTTCTGCCTGTGCAAAAATACTTCTTCCCCCTCCTCAAGACCCGAACGGATTTCCACGTAATCATTCGATGATCGTCCCGAATCCACTTCCTTTTCCCGTAATCCGCCCAAAGCGCGTACCCGGCAATAAGTTTTGCCTTCTTTATTGTAGAGAGCCTCTATGGGCACATATAAAACATCCTTCACTTCTTCCACTATGATCTCAACATTCATGGTCATACCCGGCATTAAACGCTCGTCCTGAGCATCTGTTGATATTCTCGCGCTATAAACTTTGGGCGTACTCTTATCCCAATACATGACATGTTCCGCCATTGGAGCAATCCATTCGAGCTTCCCTTTCAAAATCAAATCAGGAATCGCTTTGCTTTTCAGCACCGCAGGCATCTCTATTTTTGCTTTTGAACGGAATTCCTCCGGAATCTTTATATGACACGTAAATGAGCTGAGATCGGGAATTGATGCCACTATTTCGCGCGGACTGATCTTAGCGCCTATCTTGATCTCTTTCTCCCTGTCCCACGGTCTCCGCATGGGATTGCCAAGCGATGCAATGCCGTCTACAGGCGCACGCAGAGTAAGGTTCTCTATGTCTTCTTCGATATTTTTTATATCTTCCTGCAGCTTTTCGATTATACTTTCATAATTCTTGATCTGACGCTGTGCCTTTATCACTTCACCTGCCGCCCTGACAACATCACGCTGAAGAGTCATGAAGCTTTTTACTGCGGCCTCCTGAAGCTTTCTCATTTGCTGAGGATGTTCGTACCTCTTCTGAACAAGGAGATCATATAAAGCTTTTTCACGCTGCTTTTTAGCCTCATCCACACTTTTTTCCGCAGCTGTCACGCTCTTCTCCAACTCTTGAAGCTTTTTGGGGTCCTGTCTATTACCGTCTGACAAATTAATCCTGGCTTCAGACAGCTTGGATATATCACTTTTGCACTTCTTGTCCGCTGTAGATACAGCCCCTGTAAGCTCCCTCCTTTTACGAGGAGCATCCTGTTCAATGTATTTCTTTAATTCATCTCTCGACGCACGCATAAGGTCGGTTGTAAATTTGATATTGTTAAGATTATCACTTTTTATCATCTCCAGGTCTTCTTCCGCCAACGCAAGATTCTTATACTCATCTTCCAGTTTAAGACTGGCTTCTTCCAGGGCTTTCTCATATTTATCAGATGAAAACCTAACTATCACTTCGTCTTTTTTCACCTTTGTACGATCTTCAATCACTTCGACAATCTCCAGCCCCCATCTCCCCCTGGATTCGTAACGCATGTTGTGCCGCTTAATCGCGTCAAGGTTTCCATCCATTCCCAGAACCACATTAAAACCACCTTTAATAACCTTAAAATATTTATCTTTGGCCGTTTCCTTCTCATTCTTACTGCCGTGTGATTTGCCAACAAAATGCGATCCGGCAAAAATAATCGAACCAATCACGCACAATACAATCAGCACCTTGAATACAAATAATCTTCGTGATTTTAAAACTGGAGGGTGTTCTTTCATGCAGGGTATCAATGTATTACACGATGTATCTTCTTTAAGTCTTCAATTAAATCTCCAACCACAGGAATTCTCTTGTCCATACGATCTATTTCAGTCTGCACTTTCTCAGGAATCTCTGAAGGCTTAATAACAACGCCCTGATCATCAAGAATTGTGATTGTAAGAAAAATCACTAATTGCGTCTGAACACTCTGTATTCGCGTTCCTCGAAACAACACACCTATCAGGGGAATTGAGCCGAGGATAGGCACACGGCGCTTAACTTCACGATCTTCGCGACGAAACAAGCCTCCTATGGATATCAATTGACCGTCTATCACCTGCAATTCCGTTTTTGCGTTTCTAACCGCGATAATAGGATTATTCACTCCTGTCCCCCCGCTGGTAAAACCCGTAACTGTCGAAACTTCCGGATTTACAGTTAAACGCACTTTGGGATCGGCAATCATTATCGGCTTAACACGAAGCTTAACACCTACACTCTTGAACTCTGTGGCTGTACTGACCGATCCGGATGTTATTGTCTGCGTAAGGATAGGAACCTCTTCACCCGTAACGATACTGCCTTCAGCGCCGCGGCACAGGATCAGGCTCGGCGCTGACAGAATACGGGCCTTACCGCGAGTTTCCAAAAACCGGAGAAAAACCGTTAAACTTTCTTCTTCATAGTCACTTCTTATATGCGGTACGGCATTAACCTGAACACCCTCGGTAGTATTGGGATTTGCGCCGGGCGTTGCTATCATGGAAGATATATTCTTTATCAAAGTTCTATCCTTGTGATCCAGAACCGCGTAAGCCAGATTGACTTCATGCTCAAAATCGGAATCAACAGTGAATTCAACAATGTGAGCTTTAATAAGAATCTGGGGTACCGGGCGATCGATCTTCTCAGCAATTTTTTTCAACAACGGAAGATTTTCAGCAAGATCATTTATAACGACAACATCTGTCTCACCGCCTGCAGACACTGTCCCTGCAGGAGACAGAAACCCATCTATAACATTTCTCAGCGTTTCAGCGCTGACATGCCTACATTCATAAAACAAAATGTCCTTTGCCTCTTCCGAATCAGTCAACAGCTTTACTGCAAGCCGTTCGTAATCCGCCATAATATCATCAGTTCCATTTGTCGAAACCGACGAAGAATCTGAAGCCCTATTAGGCTCCATTCCTTCCGCGTTACTGATTCCGGGAAGAATCACAATCATTAATACAAACAAAATAAAGCGTTTCATAAATCGCGTATCCTTCATGTTTTTTGCCGAATCATTGATCATTGTGTAAGGAGTAATTGATCATAAAGATTAATTAATGTATATTCCAGCCTAATATAACCTGTTTGAACACAGCGCCAAATTGTCTCGCCGCCTTTATATCTTATCTTCTTTTTGCTTGAAAACATGTTATATCGTGGTTGATAATTGCAGTTCCTTAAAAATAAGACACGGAAGGACATCTATGGGGTGGTTTAGAAAATCAAGGCGTAAAGAAGAAGCTCAGGCTAAAAAGACGGCAATCTGGACGATATGCTCATCCTGCAAGGCCCATATCTATAAGGAGGAATGGAAAAAATGCGCCAACATATGCCCTAAATGTAATTTCCATGACAAGATTACCTGCAAAGAAAGACTGAACCTTCTTATTGATCCTGACACGTTTGAACAAATAAATGCGGAAATCACAACCACCGACCCTTTGGAGTTTTCCGACAATAAAGGCTCTTATGCAAGTAAAGCCGAGGCAACAAAAATCAAAACCGGCATGAATGAAGCGGTCATTACCGGACGCGGAAAAATACACGGAACACCGGTGGTTGTCGCAATAATGGATTTCAGATTCATGGGCGGCAGTCTCGGAAGCGGGACTGGAGAAAAAATCCTGCGCGCATCAGATTACGCTCTTCGATACAAACTCCCTTACATCATAGTATCCGCGTCAGGAGGAGCAAGAATGCACGAAGGGATTATTTCTCTCATGCAAATGGCAAAAACCTGCGCAGGAATAGCACGACTTAACAAAGCCGGCATACCGTATATATCCGTGCTTACCCATCCAACCACAGGCGGTGTATCTGCAAGCTATGCTATGGTGGGTGATGTTAATATTGCCGAACCGGGAATCCTCATAGGTTTTGCGGGACGACGGGTCATTGAACAGACCATCAAACAGAAACTGCCCGATGACTTCCAGACAGCGGAATACCTGCTTGAACACGGATTTATTGATATTATAGCAGAGCGTAAAGAAATGAAGAAACTCCTGCACAATATCCTGCAGTACTGGAACAAAGGGTGAAATATTGGAGTAATGGAGTGTTGCCAGCCGCTACGCGAGTGTAGCGAGTGGCGCGGGAGTAATTGAGAAAAGGAGAAAATTTTTATGAATAGAGAACTTATAGATATCGATATAGATAAAATTGTCGTCAAATCACATATTCGACAAGACATAGGCGATCTCAGCACGCTGGAGAAATCCATACAGAAAGCCGGTATGCTGTATCCCATAATTATTGATCGAAACAATGTGCTTATTTCCGGAAAAAGACGCGTTGAAGCATGTCGTAATATTAGTCTTACAAAGATTTCAGCGTTCCGTCTTGATATAGACGCAACGAGCATGACGGCACTTGATATTCAATCGGACGAAAATCTTTGCAGACAACCATTATCAAATGAGGAGCTGGAAAAACACATCCAAATGAAGAAAGAAATTATGTCGGGTAAAACCAGCCAATCCGGCACAGGAATATTTGCTAGAATAAAAAACATGTTTAAATAAATAATCGCAGGGATAAAATGGGATTCAAGGAGAGACTGAACGGGCAACACCCCTTTCCGGCCCATGCTAACCCCTGCTAACCCTTGGGGAAATCCATGGATTTAGATTTTGAAAAACCTCTCATTGAAATAGATCAAAGGATTGATGAACTGACAAAGCTGAACGCTCAGCCTGATGTCCAATTCGATTCTGAGATTGCAGAACTTAAGCGCAAACAGGATTCTATCATAAAAGAAGTCTACTCTGATCTCTCGGCCTGGCAGATTGTGCAGGTGGCTCGTCATCCTGAACGTCCGACAATACAAGACTATGCAGAAAGTATGTTCGAAGAGTTTATAGAATTGCATGGTGACCGCTGTTTTGGAGATGACCACGGCATAATCGGCGGATTTGCCACCCTTGGAAACCATCGTGTAATGCTGATAGGACATCAGAAAGGAAAAACCGTTGAGGAAAACATAAAAGCAAATTTCGGCATGGCCAATCCTGAAGGATACAGGAAAGCCCTGCGTCTTATGAAACTCGCTGAAAAATACAAAATTCCAGTTGTAAGCCTAATAGATACTCCCGGCGCTTATCCCGGTATGGATGCAGAAGCCCGGGGACAGGCCGAAGCCATTGCGAGAAACCTCACTGAAATGTCTACACTGGAAATACCGATTCTTGTTCTGGTTACCGGTGAAGGCGGAAGCGGCGGCGCAATCGGCATCGGGGTCGGCGATATTGTTGCCATGCTTTCAAACTCAATTTATTCAGTTATATCACCTGAAGGCTGCGCTTCAATTCTATGGCGTGATGGGCAAAAGGCTCCGGAAGCTGCTGAAGCACTTAAAGTTACCGCCCCTTCTCTGCTCAAACTAGGAGTTATAGATGAAATTATTCCCGAGCCAATTGGTGGCGCACATCGTAATCATGGACAAACATTTCAATCAGTAAAAACATCGTTACAAAAGAATCTTGATCTGCTAAAACGCGTTTCCCCGAGAAAACTTCTCGAAAAAAGATTTGAAAAATTCGCGAAAATGGGAAGATTTAAGCAGAAGTAAAGGGAAAATTATGGCTAAAAAAACAGAAAGAAAACAAATCCCACTGCGTATAACCGACACTACATTGCGTGATGCTCATCAATCACTATGGGCAACTCGCATGCGCACAAAGGATATTCTAGAAATCATAGATGTCATCGATTCCGTTGGATACTATTCATTGGAAGTATGGGGCGGTGCAACTTTTGATGTATGCCTCCGATTCCTCCGCGAAAACCCATGGGAACGACTGCGCCAGATCAAAGCACACGCAAAAAAAACACCTCTCCAAATGCTTTTGCGCGGACAGAATATTCTCGGTTACAAAAATTACTCGGATGACCTTCTGGACCGTTTTGTAGCGCTGGCATGCGAAAACGGAATGGATATCTTCAGGATTTTTGATGCTCTTAATGACACGCGGAATCTCGAATCAGCCATAAAATCAGTCAAACGGCATGGCGGTCACGCGCAAGGCACAATTTGTTACACGATAAGCCCCGTGCATACCGTTGAAGAATACGTAAGGATCAGCAAAGAACAGGTACAAATGGGTATAGACTCCCTCTGCATAAAAGATATGGCAGGTATATTATCACCTGTCTCGGGAGAAAAGCTGATTTCCGCGTTAGTCAAGGAAGTAGGCATTCCTATCCAACTGCATTGTCACGCAACCAGTGGAATGGCCGTAGCAACATACCTGGAAGCCGCTAAAGCCGGCGCCGGCGCAATAGATTGCGCTATTTCATCAATGGCCGGTTTTTCATCACAACCTCCTGCTGAAACTATGCTGTCAATGCTCGACGAAACACCTTACCACGCAGATTTGGACGTAGAAGCCCTGAGGAAAATCTGTAAGTATTTCGAGGGCCTGGCTCCGGAACGAAGATTAAGTCATCACCCAAGCAATATTATAGATCCTGAAATACTTATACACCATATCCCCGGCGGGATGATATCCAACCTCAGGTCACAGCTCCAACAACAGAATGCGCTGGACAAATTAGATGAAGTGCTTGAGGAACTGCCCAAAACCCGTGCCGACATGGGATATCCCCCGCTGGTAACACCAACAAGCCAGATTGTCGGTGTGCAGTCTGTAATGAATGTTCTTTCCGGTGAGCGATACTCTATGGTCCCTCAGGAAACAAAAGATTATGTTCAAGGCCTGTACGGCAGATCCCCTGCCCCGATTAATCCTAAAATCAAAAAGAAAATTCTCGGCAAAGAAAAACCCATAACCTGCAGGCCGGCAGACCTTTTGGAACCAATGCTTCCATCTGCAACAGATAATATTGACCCAAAACTGATAAAAAACGAAGAAGACATTATTTCATTTTGTCTCTTCCCGGAACCTTCTCTGGAATACTTCAAATGGCGTAACCTGCCTGAAGAAGAGAGACCGCCTACTCCCGCGGATACGGAAAGAGAACAACAGGGAGAAGCTCAGCCTGTAACAAAAGGTTCTCAGCCGGCTAAACCGTTTCTTACTCCTAAAGACTACAAGGAACTCCATAAACTGGTGGAAAAAATCACTAAACTCGGTCTTACCGAATTATCTATTCGTAAAGGCGGTTCCAGTTTAAGTCTCGAACCTTCCGGTGTGGATGCAGTCACAACTGACACACAGGAAGAAACCGATACCGATTCCGCTGAAGAAACTGCTGCAAGCTTTGACGGTCCTACAATAAACGCGCCGTTAAACGGAACATTCTATAAATCACCCGGTCCGGGCAAAGATCCCTTTGTCCAGGAAGGCGATAAAGTCAAAGGAGACGACCCTGTCTGTATTGTTGAAGCTATGAAGCTCTTCAACCAGATCAAAGCCCCAAATGGCTGCAAGATAGTCAAGTTCCTTGTAGAGCACGGTGATGCTGTCCAGAAGGGCCAGCCCCTGATCGGTATTGAATAAACTGAACATCCAATATCCAAGGAGGGAGTCGCCGCCTGCACGCGGTGTAGCGTTGCAAACGGCCCTCGTTTCCGCCAAGGCTTCATAATGCTTGATATTGTGGACGGCATAGTCAACCAAACGATCCTGTAAATCGTATTATCTTGCCTTCTTTATTGGATATTCCTTGTTCGATATTGGATATTCAAAAAAAGGAAGAACCGGGACTTGATTACTCAGGGTGACACTTGTGAGTAACAGAAAAACAGCGCAGAAGAAAAAACGTGGATTACTCATAAAACATATAGACTAAGCCACAGGCAGTTCTTTCTGCGCTTTTTTGCGGCTGGAACTTCTGCGTTGTTTCTCAAACATATCCATCTGCGGGTTTTGAAGAAGATCATAATTTTTCAAAATTCTTATGATCTGAAGAAGATCCGATTTCTCATAATTCTTTTTTGTGTCAACCTGCCCAATAAGTTCCAACAGCATTGTGCGAAACGAAATTACGCCGTCTATACCCTGATTTTTCAATGCTTCAATTGTTTTCTGCTTTAACTCACCTGACGCGGGCAGCCTGGGTAAACACAAAACCTTGGCCATTGAGTCCGAGCCCAGAAGCTCCGCCGCATACTTCAGTGATTCCGTCTCGGCAAACCGTAAAATATCAGGCGTTTGCTCAAAAGTAGACGCATAAAATCTCTCGGTATGCCAACCGCGAACACCGACAACAGCACGAGCCACAGTGTTCAGATCACTTCTTGTCCATATTATATTCTCAGGGGCTTTGTGTTCTCTTACTTTCGGATTAAACACCACCAAGTCAACTTCTTCATGTGCAGTCTTTTGACGACCGGGAACATTATACTTGCGCGGCTGACTCACCAGATATCCCAGTGATTCAAAATATTCCCTCACAACCCACTCATTTACTGCTGACATTCCCAAGCCTCCTCAAGTTTCCCTTCATTCACTTCACAACCAAAAACAACCGACCCCATACGTTTAGCCAATACAAATCGAGGGATACTGCCGCGGACCTTTTTATCCTTTGCCATTGCCTGTTTTATGTCAGACCAGGAACATTCAGCATTTAAATCATTAAGATTAACCGGCAGTCCAACACGACGCAAAAAATCTATTAAACGCTTACAATCTTCACGCGGAAATTCTTTCTCGACAACGGAAACCTCCGACGCAAAAGCCATTCCGACAGATATTGCCTCGCCATGCAGACACTTGCCATAACCCAATACGTTTTCTAAAGCATGACCCAGAGTATGCCCGAAATTTAAAACTGCACGTACCCCTGATTCACGCTCGTCCATAGCAACAACTTCAGCTTTGATTTCACAACAACGCGCAACAACTGTTTCAAGGGTCTGCGTATCACGTGCCAACAGTTTGTCTGTTTCTTTTTCAAGGTATTTGAAGAAATCGGCGTCCCAAATAACACCATATTTCACAACTTCAGCAATACCGGATATATATTCCCTGTCAGGCAATGTGCTCAGAACAGACAAATCAGCAATCACTTTAACCGGCTGATGAAACGACCCAATAAGATTCTTACCCTGAGGAACATTGACACCTGTTTTACCCCCAACAGAACTATCAACCATTGCCAATAAACTTGTCGGAACCTGGACAAGACTAATCCCTCGCATAAATGTAGCTGCAGCAAAACCCGCCAGGTCACCAACCATGCCTCCGCCAAGTGCTACGATGAAAGAGTTCCGCTCCAACCCGGCATCAAATGCCATATCATAAAGTTCCTTCACCCTCTCAAGGCTTTTTGAGCTTTCTCCGGAAGGTACTATCGCGCGTTTTATTTTAAAACCGTGTTTCTCCAGAGACTGCTTACATGTTTCACCGTAAAGAGGATCAACATTGGAATCGGATACAAGCAAACACTTCTTATCCTTGATATCTGCGGCCAGACTTTTGCCAACAGACAAATCAGAGCCTATGCTTATGTCGTACCCTCTTTCCCCTAAATCAACATGAACTGTTTTCATCGTCCTATAACTTAACACCTGTTTTAAGACTATATCCGCATACATATGCCGCGCCGCTCATCGGTTTTTTACCTTCCGGCTGAATCTCCAGCAAACGCACACATCCATTACCTGTCCCAACTAAAGGCCCGTCTCCACCCACATCAATGATCTTTCCAGGCTCACCTTCTCTGTCTTCCACTCGTGTTTTCAAAACCCTTATTCTTCCCTGACTTCTGACTTCTGACTTCTGACTCCTGACACAGCACCAGCATGTGGGCCACGGATTAAATCCCCTAATCCTGTTGTAAATCTCTTCGGCAGTCTTCGTCCAGTCTATTCTGCCGTCTTCTTTCTTTATTTTTGGGGCAAATGTCGCCTCATCCTCGTTTTGAGGCTTCCGCACTGCATTACCGCCACAAATCATATCCAAGGTTTCCCCAAGAAGTTCAGCGCCTTCCTTTGCCATTTTATTGCTCAGCAACCCGGCAGTGTCCTCTGGCTTAATCGCAATTTCTCTTTGCAGAATAATATCTCCATCGTCCATGCCCTCGGCCATGTACATCGTTGTAACCCCCGTCATCTCTTCTCCATTTACTATTGCCCACTGTATTGGAGCCGCGCCACGATATTTTGGAAGAAGAGAAGCATGCACGTTCACGCAACCTTCTGACGGAAGTTCAAGAACCTGCAGTCCCAGAATCTGGCCATACGCAAAAACTATTATTAAATCAGGTTTAAGGGTTCTTAACAATTCCACGCTCTCTGGGGAATTAATCTTCTCCGGAGTCTGGACCGGGAGATTGTTTTGCTCCGCAAATATCTTGACCGCACAAGAAGAAATTCTTCTGTTACGTCCTTTAGGCCTGTCAGGCTGTGTGATTACACCCACTACTTCGTCATCGGCCCGATTCAACAGGATTTCTAACGACGGACAAGCCAAAGGCGCGGACCCCATAAAAATGATGCGCATATTCCCAAACCATATTT
>JBHORK010000074.1:0-11576 GCA_042565725.1 Verrucomicrobiota bacterium | reverse complement strand
TTGTCTGGTCAGATGCGCCGGCTACTCCGGCGGAATACAAAGATAATGTCATCAGGTGTCCCTGGTCATACGGCAACAGAACACTTGATCTGTCACAAAACAAACATCTTAAGACGCAAGGGATTGAAAACCTGCTCAAACCTTCATGCAAGGAAAAGGTTTTGATGGGCGCAGGTTCAAGTTCAAGCAAAAATCCGTTGAGTAAATGCGGATACGAGGACGCTTTTCGCAATCTTGCAGAATGGGCGATATTGGGTAGCGAAAGACAGAATTTTATAGGAATTCTTTCATGTCAATGGCACGGCAATCTGCTGGATGAATGGCTGCCGGACTTTCTGGTCGCTGCTGACGTATCATGGAACCCTCCAACGAAGGTTCCTGAATTCGCAGCTCAGATGAAATTCATTAAATCCAAACTTAATGAATTGAAAGATGCCGCAAATCCTGACAAGAACGAAACAACTCCATCTGCATGGTACGGTGTGTGGCTTAAAGGCAAGCAATACTATGAATTGATTGCCCCTCTGCCGGAGCCAACTATGAAAAGCGAAAAAAATACTGGAAAGCAAAGCCGCAAGCAAAAGAAGAAAAGAATTTAACTACGAAAAACGCAAAATGCGCGAAAGACAAAACAAATGAAAACATTATGTACACTTGCAACTCTTCTACTGTTGTGCATGATCTCTGTTTATGCCGCAACAGACCGGCATGACTGGGAAAACGAACAGGTTATCGGCATTAACAAAGAACTTGCCAGAGCAACATCAATTCCATTTAAAACAATTCAGGAAGCCGCTGCAGGTGACAAAACAGAATCACCATACTTTAAATTGCTCAACGGAAAATGGAAGTTCAACTGGTGCAAACAGCCTTCAGAACGTCCGAAAGACTTTTTCAAACCATCCTTTAGTATTTCTTTATGGGATGAGATAGATGTACCTTCCAACTGGCAGCTTCAGGGTTATGGAACACCTATATACGTCAATAACAAATACACGTTCAAAAAAGACTGGCCGGAAGTTATGGGTGAGCCGGAAAAGAAATATACATCTTACAAACTTCGAAATCCTGTTGGTTCATACAGAAAAGATTTTGACGTTCCCGCGAATTGGGATGAACGTGAAGTTTTCATTCACTTTGGTGGAGTTGAGTCGGCTTTTTATATATGGGTGAATGGGAAGAAGGTTGGTTACAGTCAGGGCAGTTATACGCCTGCGGAATTTAATTTAACCCCTTATCTTAAAAAAGGCAAAAATGTGCTGGCAGTTGAAGTCTATCGCTGGTCGGATGGCAGTTATCTTGAATGCCAGGATTTCTGGCGCTTGAGTGGTATTTTTCGTGATGTATACCTGTTTTCAACAGACAAAATTCATATCCGCGATTTCTTCGTAAAAACCGATCTGGATGCCAATTATCGCGATAGTAAACTGTCTGTGGAAGTCAAAATCAGGAACAACTCCTCTCAAAAAACTAATCTGCCTGAATTAAGAATGTCTCTATTGGATTCAAATGGAAAACAAGTTGCCAGCCTCAAGTCGGCTAAAAGCACTGCTTCAACAATACCACAGGGACAGGAAGTCTTAGCAGAACTGACAACAACTGTGATTAATCCGCTCAAGTGGACTTGCGAAACACCTGACCTTTATACACTGGTGATTGAAGCCATGAATACACGCGGAGAGACAATAGATATTCGCGCTTGTAAGGTCGGCTTCCGTGAAGTTACATGGCGTGATGGTCAGTTGTTTGTGAATGGTGCATCAGTAAAGCTTAAAGGCGCGAACCGTCATGAACATGATCCTGATCACGGACGTGCTGTGCCTGAGTCATCCATGCTGACCGACATCAAACTCATGAAACAGTTTAATCTTAATACTGTACGTACCAGCCATTACCCTAATCATCCCCGCTGGTATGAGTTGTGCGATGAATATGGAATATTTGTCATGGATGAAGCCAATGTTGAATCACATGGTTACGGGTACGGCAAAGAGTCACTTGCAAATCCTCCCGAATGGGAAAAAGCACATGTGGATAGAGTTGTGTCGATGGTGGAACGTGATAAGAATCATCCATGCATAATCTCATGGTCAATGGGCAATGAAGCCGGACCGGGCAAGAATTTTGCTGCTGCCGCAGAAGCTATACGTCAACTCGACACATCACGTCCTATTCATTACGAACGTTATGATGAGGTATGTGACATGGACAGTGTTATGTATCCAGATCTATCAAGCCTTGACAAATCCGGCAGTTCATCTTCGAGCAAACCATTTTTCGTATGTGAATACGCTCACGCAATGGGTAACGCTGTAGGTAATCTTCAGGAATACTGGAATGTTATAGAATCCCATAAACGTCTCATAGGCGCGTGCATATGGGATTGGGTCGATCAGGGACTGCGTAAAAAGGATGAACATGGAAAAGAATTCTTTGCATATGGCGGAGATTATGGAGATCAGCCCAATCAAGGTAATTTTTGTATAAACGGCCTCATATCACCTGATCACACAATCCAGCCTGAAATATGGGAAGTTAAGAAAGTTTATCAGTATGTCGCCATGACTCCTGTAGACCTGTCTAATAAAAGGATTAATGTGCGAAATAAATATTTCTTTACTAATCTAAAGTCATTCAATATGTCATGGGTTCTTGCTGAAGACGGAGTTGTTATCCAGAAAGGAGCTTTGAGTCCGCTTGACCTGATGCCGGGACAGAATAAAGACGTTATTATTCCGTTTAGAAAACCGTCACTTACTCCTGGCGCGGAATACTGGATCAAGGTCAGTTTTACTCTTCCTCATGATGAATTATGGGCATCAAAAGGACATGAAATCGCCTGGCAGCAATTTAAGGTGCCGTGGAACGTTCCTGCCGGCTCAGGAATTAACACTGCAAATTTGCCTGCTTTGAAAGTCAATGAAGCTCAGGATAAGATCAATATAGAAGGCGCCGCATTCAGTGTTAAATTCAGCCGCAAAACCGGCACAATTGAAACCTTGGTTTATAATGGCAAAGCCATTATTTCAGGAGGGAACGGACCTGTTGCTAATATGTATCGCGCGTCTATTGATAACGACAAGAGAAACCCTATCAACGGATACAACGGTCTTTCAGGTGCACTGAAGACAATAAAGTTGGATAAAAGCAATCCGTCTGCTGTTAAAGTGACTACAGAGAGTGTTATTCAATTGCCCAAAACATCTTCCGCCCAAAAAAAAGGTAGACGTAAAAAGAAAGGTCAACCCGTCAAAGGAGGCGGGAATGAATGCAAGCATACCTGTGTCTGGACTATATACGGCAATGGAATCATTCGCTCAAGCAACAGTTTCTCATGCACAAAAGAAACGCCTTTTCCGAAACTTGGTGTACGCATGATGCTGACAAAAGGTTACGAGAATCTTACGTGGTATGGTCGGGGCCCTTTTGAAAATTATTGGGACAGAAAGACCGCCGCTGATATGGGCCTATACAAAAGCACTGTAACAGAACAATTCTTTCCATATGTAAAGCCGCAGGAAACAGGAAACAAAGAAGATGTTCGCTGGCTGGCGTTAACAGACAGTTCCGATTCCGGAATTATGTTTGTCGCGGACAAGAAAATGTCTATGAGCGCTTTGCATTATACCGCAGAAGACCTGAGTAAAACCATGCATCCTAACGAACTCTCTCCACGTAATGAAACCGTTCTCTGCCTGGACTACGGTCAATTCGGACTGGGCAACGGGAGCTGCGGCCCGGCGGAAACATTGCCGCAATATCAATTAAATGTGAAAGATGCCCAATTTGATTATACCATAAGACCATACAACAAACGCATGGGTGAAATGTCGAAAATCGGACGTATGTATAAAAAATAAGTAAAGGAGAAGAAGGTCATGAAGAAAAGAACCGACAAAATAATTACAGCGATCACAATACTCGTATGCATAGTAACCATAACCAAATTATCCCAGCCCTTGTATGCAGGACCAACAAAAGAATCTTTTTTCGACAATACAACGGTTGATAAAAAAGATTACATCTGTTTTGCGATGTATACGGTCCAGAACAATACCCTCAAATTGACGGCACATCTCTACCCGTTAAGCGACAATGACAGCAGAAATGTTACACTTGAAATTCAAAAAAATGACAAATGGACACAGGTTGCCGCCGGAAAAATACGGGAAAACGAATATAGCTTTCCGGAAGGCTCCAAAGCCTGGAACATACTCTTCCGCGTCGAGAACTGGGATCACTCAAAAGACTGGAAATATCGGGTTGTAGCATTGGATGGCATCGCTACTTATACCGGCACCATCCGTAAAGACCCGATAGATAAGAATGAGATAGTTGTCGCGGCTTTCACAGGCAATGGTAACAGGGACAGAGGCTTGAGGACGGATATTATCAGAAACATCAAGGCGCACAACCCGGACCTGCTTTTCTTCTCCGGCGACCAGTGTTATGATCACTGGCATCATCAGGACGCCTGGCTCCTCTTTGGCCGACAGTTTGGAGAGATCATTAAAGACAGGCCGACTATTTCCATCCCGGACGACCACGATGTCGGCCAACCCAACCTCTGGGGAGAAGAAGGGGTTCAAGCAAAACTCAAGGGCTGTGCTGACGGCGGTTATGCCATGCCCCCTCAGCATGTCAGGGAGGTCGAGTTTGCTCAAACAGCTAACCTGCCCGATCCTTACGACCCGACTCCAATCCAACGCGGTATCGGCGTATATTATACTTCTCTCAATGTCGGCGGCATTGACTTTGCCATTATTGAAGACCGTAAATTTAAAACCGGACCGGCAGGTATTGTCCCGAAAATGGGTCGGCGACCTGATCATGTCACCGATCCCAGTTATGACAGGAAGGCCATAGATGTACCCGAAGCAAAGTTGCTTGGTGAACGTCAATTAAAATTTCTTCAGGAATGGGGCAAAGACTGGACCGGCACGGAAATGAAAGCCGTTCTGTCTCAAACTATATTGGCGGGCGGCGCCCACATACATAAAGGCATTCGCGTACTCGCCGACCTGGACTCCAACGGCTGGCCGCAAACAGGCCGCAACAAAGCGCTGAGCGAAATACGCAAAGCTTTTGCCCTGATGATAGCCGGTGATCAGCACCTGGCCACAGTTTTTCATCATGGTATCGACAACTGGGACGATGCCGGATTCTCATTTTGTGTGCCATCCATCGTTAACTACTACCCGCGAGAATGGTTCCCTCTGGAAAAAGGGATAGATCCTGTAACAGATGTACTTGAACATACCGGAAAATACCATGACGGCATGGGAAACAAACTTACCATGCATGCCTACTCCAATCCGGACGCTAAACGCGACAAATACGGACGCAGAGACAAGGGCGCTGCCGGACACGGCATTATCCGTTTTAACAAAAAAGAACGAACCATAACCCTTGAATGCTGGCCCAGAGAAGTTGATGTGACCAATCCGGAACATAAACAATATCCCGGCTGGCCTGTAACTATCCATCAGCAGGACAACTATGATCGCGAAGCCGTGGCATATCTGCCAACCGTTGAAGTAAAAAACACGATCAACCCGGTCATTCAGATCGTTAATGAAAAAAACGGTGAGATAATATACACACTTCGAATACAGGGAACACAATTCCGCCCTAAAGTATTTGAAAAAGGCAAATACACCATACGTATCCAGGGCCCCGAAAATAAAATTAAAGAATTAAGAGAAATTGAGGCAAAAACGCTGGACGAAAAAGAAATTTCAGTTGTTAACTTCTCAACTTCCCCGCTTATTAACTAATAACAAATAAACTAACCATTAACTCATCCCTCAAGGGAAAGCGATGCAATACACCGTCATACCAGATGTACACGCCAACCTGCAGGCATGAAAGTTACTTGCCGATGACTGAAATATACATTTTATCGTAAGATTAAGCGTAGTAAGGCGCATGGAAAGTCTCGACAAAATCACAGCAAAATATATTATAAACCAGTCTTGCAAATATCAGCTTAAAACCAAATAACATTTACCATGCTTAAAAAGGAGGTAATGTGGACGCTTCTCATATTCATATCGCCGATCTCGCAATCATTGTTCTTTACTTTATAGGTGTTGTATGGCTTGCCGTATGGGTTTCCAGAAAGAAAATTGATGGAGGAGAAGATTATTTTCTTGCAGGCAGACAAATGACCTGGCCGTTCGTGGGCGCCTCATTGTTCTCCACAAATATTTCGAGCCAGCAATTTGTCGGACAGGCTGGATTTGCTTTTGTGAGTGGAATAGCGGTTGGTACTTTTCAGGTTGTGGGCGGAATATGCTTTGGTTTGCTTGCTGTCTTCTTTCTGGAAACATATCGCGGCCTAAAACTCTATACATCTCCTGAGTTTTTCGAGAGACGTTATAACGCGACAAGCCGTTCTCTTATTTCCCTGGTAAATGTCATCATGATCATGCTTGCCACGGTCTCCGCCGCGCTCTATTCAGGTTCTGTTGTTTTCCTGACGATTATAGGCAGGAATCCTGACACAAGCTTACACTGGCTTCTCGTTGCCGTTATTGTATTAGGCGCAATTACCGGAGCCTATACTTTGCTGGGCGGTCTCAAGGCGGTAATATACACCGATTTTGTCCAAAATATACTCCTCATACTCGGAGGAATAATTACCCTGTTTGTCGGCATCGCAAAAGCCGGAGGACTGCAGGCTGTTCTTGCAATGAAAACTACGTCCGGCGGAACAATGTGGTCGCTGGTCCATCCTGTTAATCATAACTTCGGCTGGCTCCCGGTAATGACAGGTGTAATAATTCTCGGTATTCATGGACATTGCACAGACCAGGATTTTGTGCAGCGCGCTCTGGCCGCTAAAAACACGTTTCACGCAAAAATGGGCGCTGTTTTCGCAGGAATACTGAAAGTGGTTGCCCTCTTTATATGCGTAGTTCCTGGTATCATCGCCGCAAAACTCTTTCAAGACATGAATATAGTCATCGATCATGACCAGGCTTATGCCAGATTAATGATGGAAGTCCTGCCGATCGGGCTCTTAGGCCTCTGCCTCGCCGGACTGCTCGCGGCAATAATGTCCAGTGTTGACTCAGGATTATGTGCCGCAAGTTCTCTGCTCACCTGTGACTTTATCGCAAAACGACATGACAAACTCGATCAGAAACGCATGCTGAAACTTGGACGCTGGATAATTCTCATTTTATTGGTCTTCTCTATTCTATGGGCACCTAATATCACCAAATTCAAAGGCCTGTTCGAATATCTTATGCTGATATGGTCTCTTATGGCACCGCCCGTCGTGGTCTGCGTTCTCTGTGGGCTTTTCTACAAACGGGCAAACGGAAAAGCTGCTATTTCTACCCTCGCAACAGGAATACTCCTGGGCATACTCGGCTTTCTGATTCTACAAAAACCTGCCATCATCAACAGTATCGCAGCAAGAATTGGATTCACAGATTTCAGTGTAACTGAAAACTTACACTGGTATTTCCTTAACAAATTCAACATTTCTTTTCTTATAACCATATTCTGTCTGATCACCATGATTGTTGTCAGCAAATTCACAAAACAAACAGAAGATGATCTGAAAAAGTCCGAAGAAATACAAAAGGCACGGGCATCCAAGGAAGATGATATGACAGCGAAAGAAAAGCGTATTTACTATGCAACAATGGCTTTGTTGATAATCCTATCCGTGGCTGTGGTAATCTTCTTCTCGCCTATCGGAATAGCAAGATAATCGGCGAACTCATTCCCCGGGGGAATGTTATGCAATACGCTATTATATCAGATGTTCACGCCAACCTGCAGGCATGGAACGCTGTTCTGCTCGATATCCGCAGTCTTGATCTGGATATAATAATTTCACTTGGCGACATTGTCGGATACGGCCCCAACCCCGGCGAAGTACTTCAGTCCATGCACACCAACGTAAACTATTTTGCGCTTGGCAACCATGACGCGGTTATCTGCGGCAAGATGAACGATTCGTTGTTCAATGACAGCGCCAGAGAGATTATTCAATGGACCCGAAAAAACCTTAACAAAAACGCCATATATTTTCTAAAAACCATTCCGTTATCTCTAAATGCCGGCGCGTTTCGATGCACACACGGCGACTTTTCCAATCCAGCGGCATTCAACTACATCATTGACCCTGAAGATGCTCTTGCATCCTGGCAGAAGGTAGACGAACAACTTCTTTTCGTGGGGCATACACATGAATCCGCAATTTTTATTCTGGGACAAAGCGGAACGCCGCGCATGATAAATACACAGGATTTTGTGCTGGAACCGGAAAAACGTTTCCTTGTCAATGTCGGATCAGTTGGCCAGCCCCGCGACGGAATGGCGCTTGCCGGCTACTGCATCTACGATACGGACAACAACTCTGTGTGCTGGCGGCGCGTGCCTTTTGATATTGATGCGTATAAAGATGCATTGAATAATGCCGGCGTGTCGGCAAAGCCAAGCTACTTCCTTAATCACGACCCCAGACAGGAACAGCCGCCGCTCCGCAACACCCTGAATTTCAGACCCGCTGCCACACCGGACGAGGCCGTAAAAGATACCATTGAAGTTCAGGAACTACAGACACTTAAGAGTAAGATAACCAAATGGAAACTGCTTTTTGCTGCCGCTGTAATCCTTACCTTGACTATCGGCGGAACAGTAACAATGACCTGGCTACGACATAGCCAACAAATTATGAGAATTCCGGGAATCGTTACCCCAATGAAGAACGCCGGCGGTGTCCCTGTAGACAACAATATACTCAGCATGCCGGAACTTACCACACCCGCAATGTCACCTATTGCCGGCTGGACAGTCATACTGGGCGACAAGAGAAAACAAAATGTAAAAGTGAACTTGCTGGAGGATTTAAAACCATTGTTTATTCTGTCATCCGACGCAACAAAGAACGATCTCAGGCTTTACTCTCACGACATAATAGTCAGACCTGGCATGAAATTATGTCTTGAGGGTATGTTCAAAAAAGACAAAGATTTTACAGGCAACATTGCCATTGTAATATCATTGAACAAGAAAGATTCAACAGGGAAAGAATACGTTGACAAATATGTAGTCAAAGAACCGAATGTGCAGAGAAAAGACGGATGGCTGTCGGCCAAAGAGACCTTCATACTGCCGGCCAACTCACATTCGATCAGATACAATATCCGCGGCAATTTTACCGGTAAAGTACTGATCAAAGATCTGAGCCTCAGAAAGAAAGGATAGATGATTCAGTTGACATCAAAAAAACATTTACAACAAAGTGCACGCTTGTCTACCCGTGATAGACATTATTCAACAAAACAAATAGATCAAGGTCATTGCCTTTGTAGGGATTCCCTTACAAGAAAAACAGAGAAACGCCAAGGTTTTCTGACATACAGTTTCACTCTAATACTTTATTATATTCCTTTATTATAAACATATATATCACTAAAGTAGTGCTGTTTTCTTTCCGGAAAGGGTAGACATGATTATTCGAGTCCTGGTAGTTGATGACCATGAAATGGCACGCTATGCAATAAGGCGAACGCTAGAAGCAGAACCTGACATTGAGATTATTAAAGAACTGACAGACGGTAAAAATGTGCTTAAGTTTGTTCGTGGTTCCAAGCCTGATGTGGTTATCATGGACATTTCCTTGCCGGACGCAAGCGGTCTTGATCTCACAAAACAGATATTAGAAGAATTTCCGGATACAAGAGTTATAATCATTTCCGGATATGCCTCAGAAGACCTTTTACATCACGTAACAAGACTTGAAGCACATGGCTGTTTGAGCAAGGCTACAGCTTCTTTACAAATACCTCAGGCAATCAGAACTGTTCACGCGGGCAAAACTTATGTCAGCCCGGATATTCGAGAACAAGTCCTGACGTCTGGTGCTAGATTCAGAGAAAAGAGTCCTCTTGAGAAATTAAGCAATCGAGAACTGCAAATAATGAAAATGCTGGTCAACGGCATGACTAATACAAATATAGCTAAATCTTTAAAGCTCTCTGTTAAAAGCGTGGACACTTATCGTTATAGAATAATGCAGAAGCTTCAAACGGAAAACGTGGTAGACCTTGTAAAGTTTGCTGTAACACACGGCATCACCACAACTTCAACAGAAAACAATTAAGCGCCCAAATCGCCCCACAAACTATTTCCAAAACCGCCAAGGTTACCTGACAGACAGGATTTCTGCCGAATGCTATTGTTTTAAAAATTTTTAAACAAAGGAAACAGCAATGGAGTCTCAACAAAAAAGCCACGACCTCTTTACGAAGGATACACTGAGAGAAATAGAAGAGAGATGGATAAACAGGATGGCTGGCGACGAGATGCCAGCGATTACTCTTGAAGGTATTTCAGAGTTAGCAGAAACATTAAAACAATCAGAGCAAAGCCCAGTTGCGGACAAAAACATATAACCCAAAGATTAACAATGTCTTGTATTGTCGGAATAACAACAGATACAGGAAAAACAAAAGCTGAACACGAAAAAACTTTTCAGGGTATTCATTCATGGCAAATCATGCAGTCCGATACAACAAAAGAGCAGGCCGAATCCTGGGCTAAAATGTTTTCCAGTTACCATGCTTGTAACAAATACCTAAATGGGCATGGGCCAAATGGATCAGGAAATTGGCATGCTTATCACTTTCATTATGACAACGAGAAATAATGTAATAACCAAGAGAAATAAAACATGGAAAAATACTATTTAAAGAAGAACCCTCAATTTAATGGAGACCATGAAGTGCATAAAACAGGCTGCTCTTTTATATCTGACATTGAGAACAGAATCTACTTAGGACAGTTTGCCAGCTGCCATGGCGCGATGACTGAAGCAAAAAAACATAACTTAAAATCTAACACTTGCGACTATTGTTGTCCTGTTAATCGCGCACAATCCTAGGAACATGTTATGGGCCTTCATCCTTTACAAGCAAACGATATATTTAATTACAGGAGTTCTGATTAATGAAATTATTCGTTATAATTGTTGGTTGTTTATTAATGCTTGTGGTCGTAGCGATTTCTTTACTCTTTCATGTCTCAATAATTAAAACACGAAAAAAGTATCAGCAATAGTTTTTTCCTGGATAGATTGATCCGCGTGTCGGACGAAGGCGGAGTCGGGGCGGCGGGATTTGAACCCGCGACTTCTTGGTCCCGAACCAAGCGCGCTACCAGGCTGCGCTACGCCCCGTAAAAAATCTATATTCATTATAATCGCGGGTTCAAATCCTTACTCTCAATCCCGCGACCTGTCCGACGTCTCCGCGTCGGACCGCGCTACCATCCTACTTCGCCAAAGGCTACGAAGGATAAAAGCTGCCTGCCATGCAGTGTGCTCTGCTCTACTGCATGGCGCTCTTGTCCTCCGTAGTTCCACCAAACGAAGGAGGAACGCCCCGTAAAGAAACAGCAATATACTTTCAAAAAACTCTTCTTTCAAATCAAAAAACTAAAAGCGTGGCTTATTCAGCATCGCCTCCTATTGTATCATAGTCTTTCAACCTATAAACGGCATTTGAAATTCAGAAAGCGTATAAAATGATTGTAAACAAAGGAATTTCTTTAAT
>JBHORK010000073.1:0-11711 GCA_042565725.1 Verrucomicrobiota bacterium | reverse complement strand
GGCCTTCGCTTACTGATGTAAGAAGACCTGTATTCCCCCACTGCGCCGGGTCTGTACCGCCGGGTGCTGTTCCCCAGTAGACGTAGATATCCGCCGTTGTTCCATCATCCAGCGTCCCGTTCAGTGTTGCGGTGTATCCGCCAATATCTGTTGCCGAACTACTGACTACCACAGGCAGTTCACTGCCTGTCCCCTGCACATCAAACGTATACGGGTTCTCATCTGTGTCATTATTGGCTATTGACACTACTGCTGACACTGTTCCCGTAGCTGCGGGCATGAATCTTACTGTAAAGCTTGCACTGCTGCCAACGGCTATATTTGTTGAGGGCTGACTGAACACCGTAAAGTCAGCATCACCGCTTATCTCTACCGCAGGAGATCCGCTCAGAATAAGGTTTACGAGTCCCATGTTGGTTATGACAAACACCTGGTCTGCAGGCTGTCCGACTCCCTCTTCACCGTATTCAGTGCCATCCAGCACAGACGGCGTATTGTCACCGTTAATTATCTCCAATCCATCACCAAGTACTGCCATCTCAGTGGCAGGCGGAACACACTCACCCTGCACGACGAAAGTATACGGATTCTCATCAGAATCGTCGTTGGCGATCGATACTGTCGCAGATTTTACGCCCAGCATTGCTGGAGCCAGCTCCACTGTAAAGGTTGTGCTTGCGCCAGGCGGGATTGTGCTTATTCCCGGCTGACTCGTCACAGTGAAGTCGGCGTCACCACTCAACTGTACTACAGGATTTCCCGTCAGATTAAGCGTCAATAAACCACTGTTAGTTATAGTGAAAACATGTGTCCTTCCTAACCCAACTTGCACATCACCAAAATCAGTATCATCTGTTAATGAAGGAATGCTGTCACTACTTGGAATTTCCGCCCCTTTTCCATACACTTCCATTTCTACGGCAGGTGGTGTGTCTACACGCCTTAGCGGCCACTCGAGCACGCTGTAGGCATAATGAGATTCAACATCACCCTTACTCCTGAAGAATGAAACCTCATCAATATCCGTTAAAATTAAGTTCAGCTTAACACAATCGCCTTCAGAGCTTGCGGACTCGCCAATTATAGATGCGTTTTCCATTTCTACGACGGGAGCAATCGCATTAGTCCAATACTGGGGACTTATTCCTGTCGGATGCACTTCTTTTATGTGCTGCACTTTCATCTCCGCGAATGGATCTGCGCTTGAGTTCTCTACAATCCACGCGGCCATAGTAGTATCCCCTACACCTCCAAAATCCTTACGGAATGCAACCGTATCACTGGCAGCAAAACTGACCTGAGCCCCAATTTTATTGCGGCCACCCGCTCTACACTGAATATGCATAAATGCCCGGTTTGTATCCACAGCGGTTATCGATTCCATTTCATCAACACCAAGTGCCGAGACAAGATGTTCGACACGCTGTACATTACTCCAGTTGGTGCCGGCAAACTCTACTACCGCATAACTTACTCTCCCGACTTTCGCATTGTTGCACGTGAAAACCGGGCGTTTCGATGAATCTATCTCTGCTGTGTATAACCCCTTGTGGTCGTTATTCCGCAAATCGTTCAGTGTAGCGCCTGTTACATATACAACCACGCGATTGATATCAGAAATACTATTCACCACAGCTCCCGTAACAACTAATTGACCATTGACAAGAAAGTCTTGATCTCGAACTATTATCTCATTAGGCCCCCCGGCTTCGCCTATATATTCTACAATCTCCCATGTCACCTCGGAATAATTATCTGACGAACTTCTACTCAAATTTATTGAAGTAAGGAGATTCTCCGGGTTACCTATTCTGACCATGTGCTGTTTAGAACTGGGATCCACGTAGTAGGGATCTCCGCCCCCAGTCAAAGACGTGTTTACAATCCGGATAAATGCGTTGGAGATCGTTGATCCCGGGTCAAGGGTATAATCCACTCCGTTAAACAATCTTACGAATGACGAACCGTTGTTTATCATAGACGATCCACGCTGAACTCTGAAATCATAGATTGCCGGTAAAGTTGTGAAACTGTTCCATGATGACCATGCGTAACCAACATCGGTTTCAGCACGAAATATATAGTAATATCTGGTATCCGGCTGCAAGCCTGTAAGATTATAACTGAACGCTCCTTCTGAAACATATGATATCAGGCCGGTATTGCCCCACTGTGCAGGATCTATATCACCGTAACTTGTCCCCCAATAAACACGGATATCGGCTTGAAAACCGTCAGTTAATGTGCCGTTCAGAGTCGCAGTAACACCGTGAATATCAGTTGCGTCACCACATTCCACAGAGGGAACAGCGGAGCCCACCCCGCGTATGGCAAAATTATAGGGGTTTTCAAAAGGAGCATCACTGTCTATAGAAACTGAGGCGTTAATAAATCCTTGAGTATCGGGATCAAATTTTACGGTAAACGTGGTACCGGCGCCAACTTCAACAGCGTTTGTCAACGGCTGGCTTGTAACCGTGAATACATTCGTGTCTCCTGTCAACTGTACAACGGGACTGCCTGTCAGGTTCAGAACTCGCGAACCATTGTTAGTGATTGTGAACACACGGGAGATCGACCCGCCTGCATGATCCACATCACCAAATTCAGTATGGTCCAGACCAGAAGGTATAACATCCTCATCCTGTATCTCTACACCATTACCTAATACACCCATATCAGGAGAACGCGTAACTGTATAATTCCACTGATCAACCAAACCGTCATACACCAAATCGTCAGAGCTTGTTGTGAAAATGACATCAAACGACTCTGAACCATATAAACCCGGCACGATTTCGACGGTAACAACCTGCTGATTCGAGTAGTTTGAAGGTGTAAAGAGCAGGTTCGTCGAAGTAACCACGTATGCCGCATTCGTATTATCTATCGACACTGCGACAACCACATCACTCGTAGGAGCATAGACAAACTTTACAGTAAGATCTTCCGTGTCTGTACCAAACGGCAAATCAATTAAAGACACTGACGACGGTTGAACCTGAAATCCTGACACTCTGCCATATAGACTATGCATCCGGTATGCGGTTTCATAGCCAATCTTTCGACCAAGCCAGTTATGCCATGTGCTGGTAAACGGTGTTTCCGGTTCATCATCGACAGGACATCTTCCGGACAACAAAGTATATATATATGCGGCGGCGGCCTGATTAAGAAAACCGCTCATATGCCAGTCATCACCGTTCGGCAGAATAGCAGGATCAACATCGTGCATTTTCGCCCACATCAAACGTATAGGGATGTCACGGGTATCCAAATCAACCTGATTATACTGTATCATGTCAAAGGCTATTCCAAGATCGGTGCCATCATTATATCCGCCGCCAACGTAATAGCGCTTATCAATTCCATACAGCATGGTTACAGGAGCCGAATAGCTATGATCCTGCATGGGAAATCCATATGAACGCTCATACAGGTTAGTATAAACATCATATTTTTTCTCCGTTTCAAAATTAGAGTTTCCGCGACCATAATTAAAATCTACACGATCCAGAGCCTCAGGCCAAAAGGCCGGGGCTCCATATTTCATATATGAAACTTTAGATATGGAAAAAACATCGTTCAATGAACTTAATATTCCATTTTCAGTACTACTTCCCGTGTGATTGAAAAGAACATGACGTTTTGCCACATTCTTCATCCGGAAAGGAGAGTTAAAAGCGAATTCTCCGCTGAAGTGTGAGTTCGTTTTCTCTGCCTGAACAGTAGTCAAGGCATGATCAGCTATTGTATCGTTATAAGTATAATCAGACCCCGCAGCGCTTCTATTAAACATCTCACTGTATATACAGCTTGCAGCCAGATATGCCCCATCAGGAGTAGGATGCTGTAATGAAAAATCCTTTGGCGACAATGCTTCCCATGCCAGACCTGCGGGAACAACCGTTGATTCTGATCCTGCTCCAACACGATATGATATTTCGCTAACGTGCGAGACTGCAAAAGTTGAGTTCGTGTCCGGCCATTGCATAAGAAGTATCGGCTTGGCGCCACCGCTGACAACCTCTTTTACAACAGCATTAACACCCTCTGCGTAAACACCCGGCATCCAGCAGAGTAAAAACGGGTCGTCCATAATAACAACATAATCCCAATCGCTCGCATTGCTTCCCCTGAGATTATCAAGTCTATTCATGCGTTCTTCCGGCCAGTAATAATATTGTGCAAGACTGTAAAGCCGATACTGTAAATTCTTCCAGAAGGGATCAGGTCCGACTGCTGTATTCAGATCTTTCGTTCGATATATATCCTCAACAACAACATGAACATCTTCAACTATATTTGTATCGTTACTCAGAATATTTTGAAGTTCCAAAGCAATAGCATCAATAGAAAAATCCTTTTGCTCAGAATCAAATGTGTGCGAAGAACCGATAATCAGAATATCCAGTATGTCAGAAGACGACAGCGTTGTAAAATTGGACGAAGTAGACCAATCGCTGCCCGCTAGATTTTCCGCGTAAAAGGCATAATAATTTGTCGTATTAAAATCCAGACCCGAAACGGGATAGCTGAACGGTCCTTGACTGACCAAGGAAAGCAGTCCCGTATTGCTCCATTGTGCCGGATTTGTACCACCGTCGCTTGTCCCCCAATAAACATATACATCAGCTTCTATGCCATCGGTCAATACGCCGTTCAAAACCGCATCGTAACCGCCTATATCTGTTGCCGCGCCAACGGTCACTATTGGAGCATCCAATCCTCTCCCCTGCACGGTAAAGTCATATGGATTTTCATCACTGTCATCGTTATCTATTGAGATAGTTGCCGATTTTATTCCTGCCGAAACGGGAGCGAATCTTACCGTAAAACTCATATTACTGCGGGGCACAACCGGTGTTTCAGGCTGACTTGTCACAATGAAATGATTCGTGTCACCGCTTATAACCGCCGCAGGTGTGCCGGTCAGGTTTAAATTGAGGGAACCTCTGGTACTTATTGTAAAAACGTGATCATGATATCCGCCAACCATATGGTCGCCGTATCCGGTACCGTCATCTACTGTCGGCAAAGTATCTCCGTCTGCTATTTCCAGCCCTTCACCGGTAATCTTCATTTCTACGAATGGTTCCAACCCAATTGCAGGCAGCAAGGATCGTCTCAATATCTCGTGCCAGCCTCCATCCTGAACTCCGCCGGGAACCGCGCTAAACCAGTCGTATCCAAGAAATGTAATGCTTCCGGAACCAACCGGTATCTGCGCAACCGTTGTATGCCCATTAAAGTCATAAATACTGACAGCTCCATTCAGAGGAAGACTCAATGCCCGCCACTCATAGATTCCATCATTCACTAAGAGACTTGCAGCGCCGTCAGCAAAGACTGTAGCGGAAGAATCAAGTGAAAGAATCGATTGCCCTGTAGAAGTTTCGCCTTGAACCGCAAAACCAAATATATGGTTTACAAAATTCTCATCATTGGTTCCCTCCTGACCGATGATAATAAGTCCTTTCCCGGCAGACACAAAGTTAGATATCACACTAACAGCCGCAGGATCCAGAGCCGCTGCCAAATCACCATTTTCCAGTTCTGGCACAACCAGAATATCAGCGCCGGTCAAAGCTGTCGTAAATACTGCTGCTGTAATACCCGTAAAAGTATTAACAGTGCTGCCGTGGTCCTCCAGCGCAAGTTTCAGACTGGCAGCCTCACCCGCAGCCAAATTCGTATCAACATATGCGCCGTCATAGAAAAGCGCCACACCTAAACTCTCATCATCGGTTATTGTCAGCGTAGCCTCACTCTGCGACCCTGTAATAGTACCAGCGGAAGGTGACTGAAGAAGCAGATGAACGGTTTCGAAAGGCTCACTAAGCCCGTCATTCAAAACGGGGATCTGAAACGAGTTCGTCAACTGGCCGGAAGTAAACACCAGCGTTCCTGTAGTTTCCGTATAGTCAGCACCAGCAAGCGCAGTACCGCCGTCTATCGTAGTGTAGTCCACAGAGACACCGTCCGCAGTCCCATTACGTCTCTTCACGCTGATCACGGCATTACCATCCGCTTCCTCCACTCCGTATGCGTCGCTGCTGAACTCAAAAATATCAAGCGCCGTGGTAAACTCCCATTGCGGTCCTGTAACCGTACCTTCGATGTTAGCTGCCGTCACTTCCCAGTAGTACGTGGTATCAAAATCCATAACACCCGGATCTACAGTTGTCTGAACTAAGTTACTCGCAATAAGCGGCAAGGATACCGGGTTTGTCCCAAAATTCACTTCGTATGCGGTTGGCGGCGGAGAGTAAACGCTCTGCCTGAACTTATAAATAGAACCGCCCGTTGGAGTTCTATCTACCAGCCAGATAAACGTCCCATCCCAAGTCATGGAAGAAGTAATGTTTGTCGCAGGTGTATCTCCTGACATCACTATACCGCCACTGTCTGGATCAACCGTATAGATTTTACCATCGGCAGTAAGTGCCAAGAGATACTCGCCATCATGAAAAAGCGCATCTATTCGCATGCCTGGAACAACATCTATACTCTGCAAGGAGATTCCTGACACCGGATCAACCTTATTGATAATTCCGGAACTTCCAGCTGTCCAGAGATATCCACCTTCCCAAAATACTCCTCTTGGAGCATCTCCTAGCGCAACTTCCAGAGTTGAAATGGTTTTAAATGAAGAATCCAGCTTTACCAGCTCGAACGAATCTGACAAATGCCCGGCCCAGTACTCACCATTGCCCGCGTAGCATATACCCATAAGAAAGGCAACATCGTGCGAACCCGTGCTGACAATAGCCCCATTACTGGGGTCAATAATGTACACCTCACTGCCATTCAACGCATCAGCCACAATCAAATTTGTTCCGTCCCATGCTATCTTCGGCAAGCTAGCCGGATGAGGAAATATTTCCTCAGTATCGAAACTATCAACAAAGGAAAATGAGACATTGTTCCATGACAAATCTTTTTCAACCGACACAAGCGACGCAAGGTTCGTCGGGTCAGGATTAAATGGCGCCGGGGGAGGCACCCACCCCTGATTGATATTTAGAGCAACATCACGCAATTGATTCCGTCCACTGGTCATGTTGTCAAACACAAGCACATCTCTGTACTGACCTAGAGCCAGCATATTGGCGTTGGTATTAAGAGTTACGGAAATATTAACCGTTTCGCCTGTAGCCAGCGTTCCGCCGGACAAAGACAGGTCCAGCCAGTCTGCGTTTTTAGTCACCAACCAGGTTATGTTTGAATCACCGGTGTTTCTTAACGTATAAACCTTGTTGTCCGGCGAAAACGAACCGCCTCCGTAACCTGAAGAAATAAAGGCTTCTGCAGGTGTTACCTGCAATTTATCTTCAGGAAGAAAAACTGCCAGCAAAGCCCTGCGCAATATTTCATCCCATACTCCTGATTGTCCGCCACTTGACGCGGGATCAAACCAATCGTATGCGAGGTGAACTATTTTACCGGCAGCGTATTCAAACAACGTTACCGTCGACGCTGAACCAACTTCATAAATACTCTTACCGCTCATGGGCAAACTGATATTAGTCAACCCGTATGTGGTGGGATTTTCGAATATACTTCCCGGCCCGGCTTCAAATCCAGTCCCTAACGCATTTGAGGTAACCAGAGAAAGACCACCTTCAATACTGGACATTAAATTATAGTCAAATATTTGATTCAGAAAATCTTCATCATGGTCACCACTTTGCCCATTGATTATTAATCCTCCCCCATTGGAAACAAAATCCGAAATAACAGTCATAACCTCTAATGTTAGATTAGAAACCAAATTCCCTGTTTCAAGCTCGGGAACGCAAAGAACATTTACACCCTGAAGCGCATATCCTATGCTGCTCGCATCAATACCCGTGAATGTACTAACCAGACATCCTTGAGCTTCAAGCGCCGCCTTCATGTTCAACGCCTCGCCCGTGCCGGGAGTTGCATCAACGTAATTTGTATTCATAAACAGAGCAACCAGAATAGCATCATCGACAACAGTCAATTCAGCCGCATCAGGATCTTCCAATGCCACTCCGGGCGATCCGTCTTTAAGATGTATGTAAAATTTCTCGGCAGGCTCGCCGATGTTATCATCCAGAATAGGAATTGAGAAAGAATTGGTCAATTCGCCCGCCGCAAAAACCAAAGTTCCCGTCGTCATCGTATAATCAGAACCCGCTACAGCCGTCCCGTTACTGGTGGCATAATCCACAGTAACACCATCCGCGGCGTCATTCATACGGACTACAGATACAACAGCTTCCCCGTCTACTTCGTTTATCTGATAGGCATCTTCCGTTAACTGCATCACATCGAGTGCGGTGGTGAACGACCATACCGCACCGGTTGCAGAACCATAAGAGTTACTGGCAACAATTTGCCAGTAGTAAGTGGTGTTGAATTCAAGTTCTCCGGGGTCATAGCGCTCTGAGAACAAATTGGTTGCCTGCCGCGTCATTGCGAGTGGGTTGGTCCCAAAGTACAAGTCAAAGAACTCCGTTGTGTCATCATGCAGTCGGACTTCATCCAAGCCGGTATTAAAATAACCGAACCGACATCGTTGAGAAAAAACAATTCGCACAGGCTGTCCGGCATATGCAGTCAGATCAGCTGAACGATATGTCCAGGGCTTAATCCATGAATCGTTATCGGCCTCGCTTGTCTCATACAAAACTTCAAGAAGATTGTCCTGCTGATCGCGAAGCTCTACTTTAAATCCAGTAAAAGCACTGAACCATCTGTAATAATTCTGGATCTTATCGTACCATTCCAGCGTGATGGTCCCGCCGTTTGAAGGCAATATCAGGTTCTGATATATACTCTCATAGCCTATATACATCTGCCATCCGCGAGCTGAATAATTCCCCTCAAAAGGATCTTCCGGTTCACCCGGCCCGGAGATGGGGTCAAAAGTCCCATCGTTTATCACCCATCCACCTATAGTATCCGTTTGCAAATTCCACGGACTGAGACTTCCATATTCAAAGTTACCGTTAATAACTTTGTTATGGATGGAATTCATAGGCCAATTAGTGGCTGGAACACCATCTGCATTATTCCAGCTCAAAACCACATAAGGCTTCACTCTGTCCGAATCATCGGCTGGAAATGGTAATAAAGGTTCATTAGCTATTCCGGGAACATCAAAAACACCCAGACCCAGTTCCCTGTAAAACTCAACGCCTGTGCTTGTGTTTTCAAAAGTCAGTTCATCAACATGTGTGCCGACGGGTAGACTAAGAGACAAACTGTTAACAGTAACGGTAATGGAATGCGAAGAGCCACCGGACAGCAAGCCGCCTGTGGCGGATAAATCCACCCATGCCGCCGTATTCGTAATAGTCCAGTTAAAGGCCTGACTTCCCGTATTGGTCACCGTATACACAAAACTTGTCGGAGCAAAAGGCCCTCCTTCATCACCCCATGCCATACTATCTCCCAGCGGCATAACAGAGAGATCATCCGGAACATCAAATCCGTCTGTCACCACGACATTAGCATCACCAAGACCACCGTCATCCGCGTTGACACCGAGACCGCGCTTGGCAAAAGCCTCCCAGAGGATGGCCTGATTAACTCCGCCATTGTTTATCTGATCGGCAAGCAGTATTGCATCTCGCGCCTGTAGAAATGTTGTTTCTATAGGCTGAAGCTTCAGTCCATCCATCACCAGCTGCATCGCAAGGTTATTGCCTCCTGTCCCTGAGTAGAAATCAGGGTCAAAGCCATAAGCGTCGACAAGTTTCCAATACACTTCCAGAAGCATAGCGCACCACACAGAACCTATACCATGTGGAATAACAGCAGATCCGATATCACTATAAATGTGAGGATTAACATCCATATCTGTTGAATAAGGATAGGAACGAATGCCCAAACCATCAGCAGGCTCTCCATTTAACCAGAGAGCGACGGGTCTTGGATCAGGCCCCGTGTATTCCGGTTTTGCGGTTAAAAAATATGCGGCAAAATCACTCCAGCCTTCACCAAGCCCACGGCTCTGCGCTTCTCTCAAGGCAAGCACAAAAGATGGACCGCCAGTCAAACGGTGCGAAACTCCATGAAAATATTCATGCAAAACAACTTGATTATCCAAGGACACATCTCTCTTCTGAACGTCCGGATAATATCTGTTCCCCAGATACATCTGCATACGAGGAGCCGACCCTTCTTCAAGAGTCAACATATTAGCATTATTAAACTCTTTACCGTCCTGCGCTTCAGCACGAACAGCATCATTGCCGGTTCCTCCTCTACCATAGTTATTTACCTGAAAGTTTCCGCTTACATCATCAAAACCATATTCATAAAAAATATCATGCGCCATATTATTGAGGTAAAAAAGATTAACAACAGATGCGGCCATATACGTTGAAGGGTCTTGGGTCAGGTCAATTGGAAAATCAAAGATCAGCTCGGCACCGCCCTCAGGTTCATTCCCGATGGAGGCATTATAATCACCGGAATCTTCGTAGGCATGGACGTTGTTTCCGCGGGTTATAGTATAATCAGCACCGGCAACACCATCCGTATCATGCCATCCGTATGGCGAGGCGGAACCGGGAGAAGCCAGATAAGGTTCGACCTCAAGCGTCCTGTCCCCTTCATGAGGACTGTTTTTCGGCAGGGCATAAACATTGTAACTTTGCGCGGAAACCACCAAATTGTCTTTACGAACAACATCTCCGCTTTGAGCATCAATATACATATTCCAATACTGCTGGTCATCTTTAAGGTCTAATCTTAAATTCCAGGTTAGCACAACAGCCCCATCACGCTTCGCGTAATAAACCAATTCCACAGGAATATCATCATGGGAAATTCCGCCATTACTCAAAATCTGCCTCTGCCCGGCCCCGTCCGAAGATTGCCTCACAACTAAATCTTCACTGATTACAAGTCCCAGATGTTCCGCGGCATGCGCTACGGCATCCATCTGAGTCATGCCAGGCTCATCTGTATTGACAACTGATTTAAGATCAGGCACAAATGAATTACCAAGGTTGATCACGCTGCCGTCCCTGGCGACATTAATATTCATATTGGCGTTCGCCACCTCAAGCCCGTTAATCCTCTGCCGGAGATATATATGGGTAACACCATTATGCCTAGATTTATAATTGTCTGAGACAAGAACATCGTCCAGATCTGATGCTACTAAATTAAGATCTTTCTTCTTCGCTTTAATAAAGTCCAGAGCGATATTCAGAGGATCACCATCGGCAGGACCTGATAGAAACCTGATGTCCCCAGCCTTTAAAAGGCTTCTGGCCGGGGTAACAGCCTTAACGGGCAGAACATTTGAAGTTGTCGAAGCTGAAGTAATCCGAGATCCATGCGCTTGTCCAGACGCAGGATCCACACTTTTTCCATGACTCTGAACAGGATCCTGATCCGCAGCATCCCCAGGAGCAGAAACCAAAGCCGTCTTTGAAGACATTTTTACAGAAGAAACCTCTGCATCTTCACTGTTCCTTATAAAGAAATAGAAGCCAACACCAACAAAAACAATAACCAGAGCTATCAAAAATAACTTTTTAATCATTACAATTCTTTACTGTAAAACTCTTATATCAACACGACAAAATAACTCACTGATAATATTATTTATAAACCCCTAAACGTTTAATGCTTTCAAAAATTCGCGCTACAGGACAACCCATGTCAGTTCGTAGGCGCCGTTATTTTATAAAATATATTAGGCCAGTGATTACTGGCATCCG
>JBHORK010000072.1:0-11715 GCA_042565725.1 Verrucomicrobiota bacterium | reverse complement strand
CTGTGCTCACTTGGATCCAGTCTTCACCAGGGCTCCTTAGGGTCAGACCCTGTTCGCCCTTCTCACGCATTAATTTGTATTTTGTATTTAGTTAAACGTATCTCGTGTGTCGTACATCTTTTCGTAATATTTCTGATATTCTCCGCTTCGTACGCGTTCCCACCATGGACGATTGTCAAGATACCATTGGATTGTTTTTTGCAATGCTTCCTCGAAAGAATGTTGCACTGTCCAGCCCAGTTCTTTTTCAATTCTACGGGAATCCATTGCGTACCGTCTGTCATGGCCCGGCCGGTCTTTTACATGACTGATCAGTGATTCCGGCTTTCCGAGTGTTGCAAGAAGCATTTTTATTATATCGATGTTGGGAATATCGTGTTTGCCGCCGATATTGTAAATACTGCCCGGTTTTGCCTTTCTCAGAACCAGATCAACGGCAGTACAATGATCAAGTACATAAATCCAGTCGCGGATCTGCATTCCGTCCCCATAGACCGGGAGCGGCTTGTCTTCCAGAGCGTTTGCAATCATGAGCGGTATAAGCTTTTCCGGAAACTGGTAAGGACCAAAGTTGTTGGAACAGCGCGTAATTACCGTATCAAGTCCATGCGATTTATAAGCCGCCCTCACAAGAAAGTCCGCTCCCGCCTTAGTTGCTGAATAAGGATTGTTAGGCTGGATAGCGGAAGATTCAGTGAACAATCCATCGCTTCCGAGACTGCCGTAAACTTCATCTGTTGATACTTGCACAAACCGATTTACGTTATGCTCGCGACATGCATCCAGCAGAACCTGGGTTCCTGATATGTTGGTTTTAATAAAAACATCAACACCGAGATGCAAACTGCGATCCACATGACTTTCCGCCGCAAAGTTTACTACAGCATCAAATGAGGATTTACCGAGAATTGCACACACATTTTCTCTGGAACTTATATCACCCTTAACAAACTTATAACGCGGGTTATCTTCCTGCCCGGAAAGATTTTCCAGGTTGCCTGCGTAGGTCAGAACGTCAAGATTGACTATCTCAACATCGGAATATTTTGACAGCATATACTGAATGAAATTGCTTCCAATAAATCCCGCTCCGCCTGTAACAAGAATTTTCATATTTAGTATCTCGTGAATCGTATCTCGTATTTCGTGTTTTGGTTCCTCACTATCATCAACCATCAACCATTGACCATTCTCTTAAGTATTCTCCCAGTCCTTCTTCCCAGCTTGGCATTTTGTGGCCGGTCCACGACTGATAGCGGCTGGTGTCAAACACCGAATAAGCAGGCCGGCGTGCCGGCCGGGAGTATTTTTCTGTTGAAACAGGCATTACTTTTGCGTCGGGTTTAACTTTTTTTGCTATAGCACATGCAAACTCATGCCATGTACAGCTATTAGTTGCGGCCACATGAACTATGCCGCGTTTTTTTGTTTTCAGCAAACGTAAAATCGCATCTGCCAGATGAACCGTATATGTTGGCGAAGAAACCTGATCATTGACTACCTTTAAAGGTTCATCATTGTTTTCAAGATATGACATAATGGTTTTTACGAAATTCCTGCCATTAACGCCGTAAAGGGATTGGGTTCTGATGATTAAATAATCGTTATATATGGATTTGATGGCCATTTCTCCGGCCAGCTTACTGTCTCCGTAAACATTCGGGGGGTTAACGGGGTCATCTTCTTTATGAGCAGAAGTATTGGAACCGTAGAACACGTAATCGGTGCTTATATATATAACAGGAAGATTTTTTTTTGAGCACCATTCGGCAATATTAGCGGCACCGTCACAATTAACGGCAAAAGCCGTTTCCATGTCGGCTTCCGCGCCATCTACGTTTGTATATGCTGCGCAGTTAATAACAGCGTTACATCCCGAAACTTGATCAAGCATATCGAGGTTCTGGCAAATATCCAATTCCGGCAGATCAAAGCCGTGCGCATCAATGCCGGCATGACGACAAGCTTTTGTCAGGTCACTGCCCAGCATTCCGTTTGCGCCTATAACAATTATTTTCATGTCTTAGTCTTTCAGTATCTGATATTCTGTATTTAGAATCAAGTACGGGCATTTTACGTTAATATCTTGCAATGAATCGTGTTTTTAACTACGTTTTCGGTCAAATTGAAACAAATAAAGGGAGAGGTTATGTCGACAATCATTGATATACATGCCAGGGAAGTTATTGATTCACGCGGAAATCCGACAATTGAAACTGATGTAACTCTTGAAAACGGTATTATCGGAAGAGCCATTGTTCCGTCTGGAGCTTCAACAGGCGAAAATGAAGCGCTGGAGTTGAGAGACAAGAACAAGAACCGTTATCTTGGCAAGGGTGTTCTTAAGGCTGTGAAAAACGTTAACGAAGTTATTGCACCGGAATTTATTGGATGGGAATCTGTTGATCAGACCGGTATTGACCAGTCTATGATCGAATTAGATGGAACGGCTACGAAGAAAAAACTGGGTGCGAATGCAATGCTTTCAGTGTCTCTCGCTACGGCAAAAGCCGCCGCCGATTACAGCGGACTTCCTTTGTTTCGCTATATTGGTGGCTCTAACGCCAAGGTGCTGCCGGTACCCATGATGAATGTTCTTAACGGCGGAGCGCATTCAGACGCCCCGGTTGATATTCAGGAATTCATGATCATGCCTAAAGGCGCTCCGTGTTTTTCCGAAGCATTACGTATGGGCGCGGAAGTTTTTCACGCGCTCAAGTCCGTGCTGAAAGGCATGGGTATGAGCACCGCAGTGGGAGATGAAGGCGGATTTGCGCCTGAATTAAAGAATAATGAACAGGCGCTGGAAGTGCTTGTGAAAGCCATAAAAAAAGCAGGTTACAAAGCAGGCAAGGATATTTTTATTGCCTTGGATCCTGCTTCGAGTGAGTTTTTTGATTCATCGAAAAAGAAATATGTTTTCAAGAAGAGCGATAAGTCCAAGAAGTCTCCGGCTGATATGGTCGATTTCTATGCCAAATGGGTGAATAAGTATCCTATAATCAGCATAGAAGATGGCATGGCGGAAAACGATTGGGCCGGCTGGAAGAAAATTACCGAAAAGCTGGGTGACAAAATACAGCTTGTTGGTGATGATTTGTTTGTGACAAATACCAAGTTTCTCTCAAAAGGAATAAAGATGGGTGTCGCAAATTCCATTCTTATCAAGGTAAACCAGATCGGTACGCTTACCGAAACACTTGACGCTATAGAGATGGCTTTTCGCGCGGGATACACAGCGGTAATCAGTCACAGGTCCGGCGAGACAGAAGACACCACGATAGCTGATATTTCTGTGGCAACCAATGCCGGCCAGATCAAGACGGGATCGCTTTGCCGTACGGACCGCATATGTAAGTATAATCAACTGCTTCGCATAGAAGAACTGTTGGGCGATGATGCCATTTACGGCGGCACAATATAACTCGTGGAGCGAAAGATGCGCCTTTGGGTAACAATCTGCAGGTCTGGAATAGTTATACTCGCAGTCCTGTTTGTTATAGCAGTGATCTGTTTTTTCATGCCTAAATGCAATAAACTGAGGCAAATGCACGAGCAGAAAATCGAAGATCGAAAAGAAATCAAGGAAATGGAAACGAAAATTACCAGGGTAACGAAAAACCGGGAACGCTTCAAAAATGACCCGACATTTGTGGAACATACAGCCAGGGAAATAGGAAAGGTAAAACCGAATGAGACGGTTTTTATATTTACGAATAAACAATCACAGGTAACAAACGAGCAGTAAGGATGGAACTGAATATCCAACAGCCAACAAGGAATATCCAAGGAAGAAGTACCGACAATACGATTCGCAGAATTGTTTGGCTGACTATGCCGCTCGGATCATCAAGCTTTCTGAAGACCTGACGGAAACCAGGGCTGGCAAAATATGTTTCTTCCCCGATTTTGCGGAGCGATAGCCCGCCTGCAACGCTGCACTGCGTGCGGGTGACTCCCCGCCTTGGATATTGGATATTCCTTGTTGGCTGTTGGATATTCAAAAAAGGAAAGACCCGGGCCTTAGTTACTCAGTGTGATATTTGTGGGTATATAGAAAGTGGGCGTAAGCGGCTGATTCCTTGCTTCTATCCAGGGATCAATTCTCTTCCAGGCCAGTCGCCCGATTCATGGGTCAGGAGTTCTTCCCACTTTTCTTTTGCCAGATTCAACGCAAGGGCACGATGCGAAATTGTGTTTTTAACACAACCTTCCATTTCAGCAAAAGTCATAATGTGTCCATCAGGCACAAAAAGCGGATCGTATCCAAATCCGTTACTGCCGCGTGGAGAATCAGTAATTGATCCTTCACATTTTCCCTCCACAACCTGGCATCTGCCGGATGGATTTGAAAGGGCTATAGCGCAATGAAAACACGCTTTCCTGTTCGAAATATTCTCTAATGCCTTCATCAGCTTTTTGTTGTTTGCTTCATAGTCTGCCGGTTCTCCGGCGTATCTGGCAGAATATACGCCCGGTGCTCCATCAAGAGCGTCAACCGCCAATCCCGAATCATCAGCCATTGCCCAGACTTTTGCCGTTATGGCAAGTGTAGCGGCTTTTCGAATAGCATTTGCGATAAAAGTGTCACCGTCTTCTTCAACATGAGGCAGCTTTTTGTAATCGTTTATGCTGACAATTTCCAGTGAGAGTATTGAAAAGATGGCGCGGATCTCTTCAAGTTTATATTTGTTCCGTGTTGCTATTAGCAGTTTCATGTTGTTATAGATCATGAGTTACAAAGTTACATGTTACAAGTTACATAGGTTATTTCTCATCCCTGTCTTTTCTGTAACCTGTAACCGCTGTAACTTGTAACCCCTGTATCCCTTTCGTCTATCACCATAGCCTTGGCAATGACGGTTATTCAATACTTGTTCAACTATTTTACATTATTCAGGTATACAGATTCCAGTTCTGAACCTTGTCGCATTTGCAGGATTTCCACATCAGCATCCAGCAAATTTTTTAAAATGGTTTTATTCACATCATGAATTGCTTTCTTTTTCTCCATACACCTGCATGTAAGAACTTTTGCATCTTTATCTATTTCGAAAATAACATCGGGCAATTGTTCACGTAGCTGTGTTAATGGCAGATCCGGACCGGAAAACCAGTAAACCAGCATGTGGCTGCGACCGGTAATTGTGTCCATGGAATCCTGACGCATGTTTTTCCCCAGTTCAATGAAAACCACCGAATCACAAATTTTCTCGATTTCATAAAGATTATGAGAACTTATCATAATCGTTTGGTGTCCTTTTTTTTGAGAAAGCATATTACGTATGTTGGCCACTTCTTTAGGGTCCAGTCCGCTGAGCGGTTCGTCGAGCAGAACCAGTTCCGGGCTGCCTAAAAAAGCCTGTGCTATAACTACACGTCTTCGCATTCCATGCGAAAGAGTGCGTATAGTCGAATCCGCCCTGTCCGACAGATTTACCCACTTTATCGCTTCGGTTACTGTTTCTTTTGCCTGTGTTATGTTGAGGCCTTGAAGCTGCGCGTAGAACATCAGGATGTCTTTCACGTTTGTTTCCTTTGGCAAGTCAGAATCCTGCGGCATCATAGTAAGTCTGCCGGAATGTTTAACAGGATCAAAAGGGCCCTCTTCGAATAGGTTTATTGTACCGGAATGGATTTTTAACAATCCTGATATAACGGATAACGTAGTGGTTTTACCGGCTCCATTACTGCCTACCAGGCCGAGTACATTGCCACTCGGCACATTAAGGTCCAGTCCGTTTAATGCGATACGTTTCCGGTATTTTTTTACTATACCTTTTAATTCTAAAGCGTTTTTATACATGGTTCCTCTATAAATCGCGTTTATTGAATACAATGAAACCAAAGAAAAGATACGTGAAAGCCAGGGTAACAAGGTAAGTGCATGCCTGTAGGACATGCGCCATATCCGTTCGCCATAGATTTAATTTGTGGCCTGTTGGGGTAATCATTTCAACAAGTTGCCACAACTGCTGGATTCCCGGGCCGGCATAGCGCTTAGCAAACGCGTGAAGAATAACCATTGCAATCCATATAATGAAGCTAATCGATATGGCAATATTGACTGATCTGGTAATTTGAGAAATACCCAGAGCCAGTCCAATAAACGCGAGTAAGTAAACCCATACCTTCCACGCGTAGATCATTGTTGCGCTTATCAGCGCGGCGTTGTTTATGTGTGTCAGCCTGAAACGGGCTATGCACCAGACCCCGATAGCGCTCAGAATCAGCGGAATAACAATTTCCATTGCCTGCCCCATGAATTTCCCAAGGCACCAGGCATAACGCGATGTTCTTGTAAGAACAAAACGAACAGAACCATGTCTGACCTCTTCCGCGATTCTGCCTGAAGAAGAAATTATTATAAAAAAAGGCGTAAACGTAAACGCAAGCCACGCATAAATCAGAGCAACCGGCGGAATTGATAAAAGCTCCATGGCGGTTTTTTTGTCGCCCACCAGATGAATTATTGTATTACGAAATGCGTCCGATTTCCACAGGATATCGGTAACTACGCCGGTTGTCGCAGAGGGAGTAACGGCCAAAGCTTTAGTTAATTCAATTTCCACTCTGTGTAGCATTGAAATAATACCGTTGCTGGCCAGCATTGCGCCCGCAAGGTACAAAATGAGTAATATGGCCACCCGGCGACTGCGCACAGCGTCTTTCAGCTCATTTCTTGCCACAATAAAAACACTGCGTAGAAAGGTCAGCATTATGTGTCCTGTATTAATTAACTTCTATCTGTATCGATGATGAGTTGCTTTTCTGTCCGGCAGTAGGATGGCGTGATGGACGCGATTCTTCAAGTTTATCCTGTACATCTATTAGAGGAGTCGCAACAGAGGGATCGATAAAATCTACGAGATCAAAATCTTTACCTGCATGCTTTTTCCATTTATCGGGCATGGTTCTGTTCATTTCGTCATATGTAATAACCATGGCATCGGTAACTTCATTGACCAGCCTCAGCCCCAGTTCCGTATTCATGCTGTCTTCTTTCTGCAGAAGATCAGCAAATTGTTCAATGGAGTTAGACAGCCGTATATTCATAGCTTCCACAAAAACGTCAAAATTGACTATTTGCTCTTCGTTCAGGCCCACATTGGAGATAAATGAAGATCGAGCAATGTCTTTTCTTAGATTCCACATATCGACAGCTTTTTCTATTTGATTTTCGAGTCGGTTTTCTTCTGATTGCTGGTCGGCGTTTTCCGTGTCGTCCTGTTTTGATTCGTCTGGTCCCGCCACTTCTATTTGATTTGTAGTTTGAGATATATCTTCTTTGGTAAATTCCGTATCTTCTTTTTGACCAGTTTTGCGTTTAACCGGTTCAACTCCAAAAAGTCTTGTTACACTGTCAATATTGCTGCCCTGTCTTTTGTTCGCCTCAAGCAGGTTTCTGGCCGCTTTAAGTTCGTTCCTGCATTTACGCAAGTCTGCTTTTAAACCCCAACCACCTATGAGCAAACCGATAAGTAATGCAATTGGCACAAAAATCCATTGTTTCATGATTCTTCTCCTCGTCTTATCAAAAATTCCGTTACAAAATATAGACTTAATAGAAAGATTAATGTTACAAATAAAGAACGATAGAAACGTAAATTTGGGAAGAGTTCAATGAAAATACTTATTCTGGATGATGATAAAAATTTGCTGGAGTCACTCAAAAGAATACTTGATCGGCATAATCATGAAGTTGATTGTTCCGACAACGCGAAACAGGCCGTAAACATGGTTAATACCGGTAATTATGATTTTGTGCTGGTTGATTACAAAATGCCACATAATGACGGCATATGGTTCATGGAAAATGCTGATATGCCTAAACAAACCAAAACGCTTTTAATTACGGCATATGCGGACAGGGCAATGATTAATAGAATGTTTGAGCTTGGCGCATCCGGTTATCTTATAAAACCGTTCGATGAAAAAGAGATTCTGCGACACATGAATTTTTATTCCAAATAGCTCATTCTTCGCACTCGGTTCTCAATCCTGAGAAATCGAACGTGCTTCCATGCATGATATTCCTTTATTTATCTTATATTGGGATCAATGGGAATGTTTTCTGCTTATATATAAGGGCGGTTAATAGCGTGAAAAGATCAAGGGGCTGAATTATGTCAATATTAGGTAATTTAATGCAGGAACGCCAGAAATGGAGTGTGCATCATAAAGTTATTGTTGTCAGAAACAATTTTGTTAAGAGGCTGATGCCATGGATGCTGATGGTTACCGCCGGATTATTGTTTTACTTTTATTACGCGCAGATTCTGCGGCTTTTTGATGCCCTTATTAAAATAGTCATTTAACCTATAATCGGCAGTTGAAATTCAGAAAGCGTATAAAATGATTGTAAACAAAGGAATTCTTCAGATTACAGCCTTCACCCGTTGGGTGAAGGGATGCTTTCTGAATTTCAAACCGCAAGGGGTTGCCGATTTTACTGCATCTGCTTCGTTGCGAGATACTTGGAGTAGTTACTACGCCTGCATATCTCACGCCTCGCATATACAGCAAACTTGGCAACTGCCGAATATAGGTTTAATACACGGCAATGCCCAGATAGAGAATAAATATCGCAAAGCCAAGTCCGATTACGCCCCATAACCGACAAGACCCCTCATTTTTTGCCAGGAGATTTCCCCATTGCCGGAACTTGTAGGGACTAAGCATTAATATTGTTCCTTTAATGATTAAAATATACGCGATCACAATAATAACATATCTGAACGCGGTATCATGCAGACGAGCTTCGGCTAATATAGGAGCCGGTATCAATAGGAGTAATCCCCCCAACGCTCTTGGGGCCAACAGTTCATTCATAAATTTTACTACCAGCAGAAAAACAATCGGCCCGAGCAGATAAAGAAGCAGTCTGAGATGTTCAAATCGACCCAGGGCAGCGTTGTGTAATATCCACTCAACACATATCAGGTCAATTGCCGCAAGCACTGCGCCACTCCACCTGCTACGGGGGAATTTCTTGAACCAGACGCGCATTGGGGCGGGAATAATAACCATTAACATATAAATGCAGGCCATAATGCTTCCAAGCGCTGTTGTCATTAATGCCAGTTTAGTCATATAATTCGTATCTCGTGAAGCGTATTTCGTATTTCGTGTTTTGGTTCCTCACTATCATCAACCATCCCCCTCCGCCAAGGCTACGGGGGACAAGTCAATCATTGATTATTTGATTGTCAACTATTCCACAATAACTCCATAAAGCGTTTGCGCCATAGCGCGTTCGATTTTTACATTAACAATATCTCCCGCCGCAACTTTATCTGTTGGCTCAAACACGACGATTTTATTTGTACGCGTTCGACCGGACCAGCGGGAAGCGTTTCTTAAACTTTCGCCTTCAACCAGAACCTCAGCGTGCCTGCCAACGAGGCTTTTATTAATGGCCAACCCCCGTTTATCCTGATCCGCCAGAAGTACTTGATTCCTGCGCTTCTTTTCGTCTTCGGCAACATCATCATCCCATTCGGCAGCCAAAGTATCAGGGCGGGGAGAATACTTGAATATGAAAGCGTTGTCGAATCCGATTTCATCCATGAACAGCCGAGTCACTTCGAACTCTTCAACCGTCTCGGATGGGAATCCCGTAATAATATCTGTGGTTATGGCTATTTGCGGCATTACCGACCTGAGGCGGTTCACGACACTTCGGTAATCGTCTGTCGTATATCCTCTATGCATCATTTTTAAGATACGATCTGATCCTGACTGGACCGGCAGGTGCAAATGTTCACATGCTTTCGGCAATTCGGCCATTGCCCGAGCAAGCTCATCGGTGCATCCTGATGGATGGCCAGAAGTAAAACGTACTCTTTCCAGCTTCTCAATACTGCTTACGGCTTCAAGCAGTCTGGGTAAAGGTTCCTTAAATCCTCGAGATGACACATGGTCATGAGGCCATACTTCATTACTGCGGCCATATGACATAACGCTTTGCCCCAGCAAAGTGACTTCTTTGCCTTTGTTTTTAACAATTTGCTTTATTTCTTCAATGATCTCTTTTGCCGGTCGGCTCCATTCACTACCGCGAACACGCGGCACAACGCAATAGGCACATTTACGATTACAGCCAAGGAGTATATTAACAAAGGCTGCTACCGCGCCTTTTTTGTGCCCACTTAATTTGTCAGAACATTTTCCATTTTCATGTACATCCAGAACCGGTCCTCTCCCATTCAGGACAACATCAAGAATTTCCGGCAGACGTGATTGACTGCGTGTGCCTATGGCAAAATCAAGTCCCGGCGCTTTTTTAAACACATCCTCTTTCAGTCTCTGAGCTACACATCCCATGATGCCGACAATACGGGATGGGAACTCTTTTTTTTCGGCCGTCAACAACCCTATTTTACCAAGCGCTTTATCTTCAGCTTTTCCTCTAACACTACATGTATTAACCATGATAATATCCGCTTGAGATTCTTCAGGAACAAGCGTGTAACCGTGCTTTATCAGCATGGTGCTTACTGCTTCGCTATCGCGTTCGTTCATTTGACAGCCATATGTTTTTATATAGAAATTCACATTACATCTTCTTTGTTTTTTAAACCTAATTTTCTTAACAACTCCTTGGAAAAATTAATGGGATACCATTCAGGGTTATCAAGTGTGCCGCGAAGACGAAATTCCAAAAGAGAGCTTATTGGGTAGGTCAGTGCCTGCAAAAGTTTACCGACAAGGGTGTGTTCTTTCATTAACCTTGCCTGTACTCTAAAACTGAGGTTCCCGTTCAAATCATAATGCCCGCGTCCATTAAGGCTCAATACATCACCTTCAATTAATATTTCTTTCGAGTAGATTTGCCCATCGCTGATATCAACTTCGGCTTTTGCGTCGCTTTGGCTCAACACGAAATCGAGTCCCGGAATGATTTTTGTTATAATAGCGGTAAATCCACCTAAAAGGGGAAATCTGAAAACATGACCATCCTTGATTTTTATTTCTCCTTCTCCTGTTGCCGTGTGCCCCTGGCCCTCTCCTATAAGCCCTCCAACTTTTACACGGGCAAAAAGTCTTCCTTGTAAATCCTTGTCTGGCTCTTCCAGTCTTGCGGCAATAAGTTTCTGTAGTTTGGCTTCCTGCAGGACTCCTTCGGCAATATAACTCACATTGGTACGGTCTCCACAAGGAAGCATGAAACGCGCAGATCCCGAGAAATCCCCATCGTAAATACTGCCCTGAATGTCCGAAAGCGTATTGGTTATTCCTGTCATATGCATATCGAAAACGCACCTGTCTGTAACAAATCCGGCCAGCTCTAATCCTCTGCTTTCAACTGATGCCTTGAAATCTGTTAAGTCCATGTTGTTACAGCCCACGGTTCCTTCGGCAGCTATTTTACACGAACCGTTGATCTCGAATTTATCAATTAACTCATCCTCAAAAACACCAATTATTCTTGCCAGAGCTTTGGGATCCATGGTGGATTCTCCTTTGAAGCTGATCAGGCTTCGCATGAAATCAGAAGTAAGTTCGCCCTTTGCATGTCCTTCTCTGCGAAAAACAAACAAGCGATCAATCGTCACCGCGGAATTGGTTTTGGAAAAGGAAGCATGAATTCGGCCGTCACCGCGCAATATATCCACTCCGTTAAATGCGCAGTCTTCGATCCACAATTTTCCGTTCAGCCTGAAGAAACCATTTGTCCTGCATAACTTAGTAAAATCCGCCTCGAATGTCGGC
>JBHORK010000071.1:0-11986 GCA_042565725.1 Verrucomicrobiota bacterium | reverse complement strand
CCGTTTTTCAAGTGCACTGCGTTTGACCATGTTATGTGCCAGTGCATCCATAATACCACAGACTACCGGCCGCCCCTTCTTTATTATACCGCATTTTTCAAGAGCAACAGCTTCAACATCATTCCCCAGATACATTGTATGTTCCAGACTAATACGTGTAATAACTGATATCAACGGCGTCAGCACATTAGTTGCATCAAGCCGGCCGCCCATTCCTGTTTCCACTACAGCAATCCGAACATCCTGTTCTTTAAAATACTTAAACGCCATAGCTGTAGCACACTCAAAAAAAGTAGGTTCCTGCCCCATATCTCTCGCTACATCAGCAGCCACACACTCGATTTTGTCAAGCACACCAGCCAGTTCATCATCACCGATCTCTTGATCATCCACGCGGATACGCTCATTGAATCTGACAAGGTGTGGCGAAGTATATAAACCAACAGTATATCCCGCAGTTCGAAGAATTGAACTAAGCAGCGCGCATACCGATCCTTTGCCATTTGTTCCAGCTACATGTACAACCAAAAACTCTTCTTGAGGATTGCCCAGCTTACTAAGCATTGCGCGTTCCGCATCAAGTCCAGGCTTAATACCAAAACTCCGCCTCTTATATAATTTTTTCAACGCCTGGTTCATTATTTGCGTATCTCGTGAAGCGTATTTCGTGTTTCGATGTTGGATGCTCGACGTTCGATGTTCAATGTTCCCTAAAACATATTCTCATAACCCAAAAACTGGTCGAGTCCTGATTTAAAGTTGTCACTTTGACCTCATTATTTTTGTTATATTCACCTTAACCAAATTTAATCCCATCGAAATCGCTATCGGGATCGCTATCGATTTCACCGTCTTGCCATTGCCTTAGACAATATTCAGAGAATCACAGGACGGTAGATATTCAGTTTTCCGCATCCCAACCCCATATTATTTCGATTTCGATACCGATTTGGATATTAGGTTTCTTTTTCTTCCCTAATTTCTAACCTCCAATTCCCCTCTTTCATTCATCAATCATTATTTATCATTCTCTCCGCTTCACCGCATCGGCAATTCTAGTCCGCATTATTGCACGAGTTCAGAGTGCTGAAGGTGCAAGGCGTGCGGCGCTTCGCTATAGACTCTATGCGAAACGCCACAGAACGCAGCAGATTCGGTGCACTGAACTCGCCTCCGGCGAAGAATCGCAAGTATTTTCTGTTAATTCTTAAAAGCTGACAAACTATATTTTTTGCATCCATAGGTTTTTGTTATAACTTTTCTCTATACAATACTTTTTTAATCTAATCTGCTTGCGATTCTTCATGCAATTTGCGGACTATCCTCTTGCGACCGTAACAACATAAACTCCCGCAGCACCTGCTTCTTTTAAAACCCGACTGCATGCGGAAACAGTTGCGCCCGTTGTCATAACATCATCCACCAGGAGAACCGTTCTGCCTTCAACCCATTCTCGCGCCGTTGTATTAAATGCCCTTCGTACATTGATACATCGTTCGGAAAAAGACAAATCGGTCTGCGTACGCGTGTCCTTTATGCGGCTGATCGCACGTCGAAAAAAAGGCAGTCCAAGAGATCCTGCCAGGCTGCCGGCAAGTAATACTGACTGATTATAAGTCCGTTCCCGTTCCTTTTTAGAATAAAGCGGAACACATACCACAGCATCAAAATTCACATCTGAATAATGTGTATTAACACAGGCAGAGAGAAATGGAACAAAATCATAGGTCAAACAGGTGGCCCTCTCATACTTGAACGAATGCAGAACAGACCGTAAAGAACCCCGATAGCGTACCGCCGACCGTGCAAGGTCAAAAAAACGAGACTTTCCACGACACATTGAACATATGTATTCATGTTCGACCATACCGTCGGCCGGATCGCCACAGATCGAACAAAAGGGCTCCTGTATAATCTCGAAGCCAGCCATGCAATCCCAACAAACGTGTGCCGATTCTTCATAAACCGGCCTATTACATCCCGCGCACACACGCGGATAAACAAGGTCAATCAGAGAACCAACTTTAACCATCACCCCGGCACTCCGTTACTCCACTTACCCAATATATTTACCAATTATAGAAGCAAGTTTCTTCTTAATATCATCAGTCACATATTCAGGACTTGTGATAATAGCATTTTTTAAGGCGTTAGCGCATTCGCAATCTCGTTCTGAAGAAATATCAGGAACAATGTCCTGTAGCAGCAGTTTAGCGAACTGCGAGTTGGCCGTAAGATGACCTATCAGCATCTCTACGCTGACCGACTCTTCTGATTCATGCCAGCAATCGTAATCAGTTACCATAGCCATTGCCTGATAACACATCTCCGCCTCCCTGCATAATTTAGCTTCCATAAGACTTGTCATTCCTATGACATCAAATCCCAGCTTGCGATAAGTGCAAGATTCTGCTTTGGTTGAAAATGCAGGTCCTTCCATATTCACATATGTGCCACCAACATGAACTTTTTTACGGGCCTGTTCCGGTTCACGGTCAATAACTTTCTTTGCCGATGACGCTATTGCGTCGCGGAGCTTTTCGCAGACAGGTTCTGCAAAAGCAATATGGGCGACAATCCCATTACCAAAAAACGTGTGCTCATGACTCCGTTTAGTTCTGTCAAAATACTGATCAGGTAGAACCACATCTCTAGGCCGAAGATGTTCCTTTAAACTGCCCACTGCGCTTACAGAAATGATGCGTTCAGCGCCAAGCATCTTGAATCCAAAAATATTCGCCCTATGATTAATTTCCGAAGGCATAATGCGATGCCCTTCTCCATGACGCGGCAAAAAGAAAATCTCTACACCCATGAGCGTACCAGAGACATAAGCATCGGATGGTGTTCCAAACGGTGTTTCCAGCTTTTTTTTCTCAATGCCTTCCAACCCTTCCAAATCGTAAAGACCACTACCTCCAATAATCCCTATTTTCATAATTTATCTCCTTAAAAATTAGTCAAAAGAAAAGATTTTACCACGGAGTGCACGGAGGCACGGAGAAGAGATAACGAAGGGAAGAGTGTTGCGTTATTTTCTGCCGGAAGTATCCGGGCAGAAAATCCCGCAACGGTTTGTAATGGGGAGGAAGAGGAGAAACCTGAAGAAGCGACAGTATTACCAAGATAATGTGTGGTTTTAATCATATCTTCCTCTCTCTCCTTCTCTCTCCAAGCATCAATCGTTGCATGAATTTGGCACAAATGTCTCTATGTATACACATAAATCAAGATGTAGAACATGCAATTTCTGTGTCAAATTCATGCAACCTCTTCTCCTTATCTCTGTGTCCTCCGTGGTTTTCTTTTTCTTTCGTATTATTTGTTCCAGCACTTCGTCAACAGTTACTTTTTAGCGTAAAACGGATACTTGTCTTTCGGGGCTCCCTTGGGAACAAACTTCCATCTCTTATACATCCAAAGCCACTTACCGGGATGGTTACTTATATTTTCTTCCATAACAGAGGCCACTGCCTGAGTTATCACATTACTGCCCACATCTGGTTCAGACTTGCTGATTATCTGCTGCGCATAGGTTTTATAGCATCCATCATTATCCGCAATGCAAAACAAGAACACCATATCCGCCGCTGTTCTTTCATGAAGCAAAGCCACTGCTTTTGACATTGGCGCCGGTAGCCCGAAAAAGTCAACAAATTCACCGCCTTCCTCAGGAAGAGTGTTTTGGTCCAACAATAATGCAACCCTCCCGCCTTCATTTAACGTTCTAAGCAGAGTCTTGATTGCCCCTTCCTTCAGAGCGACTTCTGAACCAGTGACACATCTGAACCGATTAAGCATTGCATCGGCAAAAGGATTTTCTAGAGGCGTGGCAATGCTTACACACGGAGCATTTCGAAAAGCCACCGCAAGCCCAAGAACTTCCCAGTTTCCTATATGAGCGCCTATTACTATAGAGGGATGCAATTTATAAAAACATTCAAATGACGAATCGAATTTGACATATGACGCTATTCTTCTTTTCGTAAATAGTCCAAACCAGAAAATATCAAGAATAAGAAGCGCAAATGTTTTAAATGAATCTCGGGCTATACTTATCTTCTCATCAGTAGAAATATCTGAATGAAACGCAACATTCAGATTAGCCATCGCAACTTCTCTTAATTTTCTACTGAACCGGTAGGCCATATTGCCCAAAAACCGCGATAGCCCGAGAATCCAGATTCTGGGTAGAAAAGGTATGATGCTAAACCCAAGGCAAATCAGTATGATTTCACCTAACTGCCTGATTTTTCTACATGGATTCATGTAATGATCTGATCCCGAGAGATAGCTTCCCATACCAGCCATGAGATCGGCACCTGCCGGTCGAGGGCAAAGTATGACCTGCCCGCCGTAGCTCAAGTGTTTCATAAAAACACACAGAGCAAAGGAGGGTGAGCCGTGAAGGACTCGAACCTTCGACCCGCGCCTTAAAAGGGCGCTGCTCTGCCAACTGAGCTAACGGCCCGCCAATGAAAACATGCAATCTACATTGTCGTATCCCACTTGTCAAACCCGGCTTCAAGATTTCAACCTGATTTATTCATGAAAAGCATCAGGCCAAGCGATTGAGAGCGTTCTTCGCTGCCCTCATCTCTGCCTCCCGTTTATTTCGCCCTTCACCTCTCTCTTTAACACCGTCACCAAGAACCACCTCAACAGTAAAAAGCGAATCATGCGCAGGCCCTTCTTTTTTGATCATCCGGTAGCACGGACTTTTTTTCCATTTACGCTGACAATATTCCTGTAATTTACCCTTGGGATTTCCTGCCCATACATCCCTGCTAAGAGTCTTCATATACGGAACAAACATTTTTTTGAACATCTTTTCAACAGCTTTGATTCCGCCATCCATATACGCAGCCCCAACTATTGCCTCCAATGCATCTGCGAGATTTGACGCACGCTTTCGCCCACCGGATTGCTCTTCACCTTTTCCCATTTTTATATATTTCCCAAGATCAATGTGTCGAGCCACTTTCGCCAATGCGACACCGCTCGTTACCTGACTCCGGAGAGCTGTCAAAAACCCTTCCTGCTCTTTCTTGAATTCACTAAACACATAAGCAGCAGTCACAAAGCCCAGAGCAGCGTCTCCCAGAAACTCAAGACGCTGATTATCACCAGTAACATTTTTTGTCTCAAACCTGTATGAGCGATGAGTAAGGGCTGCCTCAAGCAGTTTCCTCTTCCTGAAACTGTACCCAACAGCTTTTTCAAGTTCTTTATTAGGATTCTTTATACGAATCACCATTCCTACCTCGTCTTTCGCATCTCGCCTGTCATTTATCGTTCATCATTCATAATTCATCATTATAGGTCACGCTCTCGGATGATACTTTGAGTGTATCGATTTCAATCTTCCTTTATCCACATGTGTGTATATCTGCGTTGTTGTAATATCTGCATGCCCGAGCATCTCCTGTATCACTCTTAGAGGTGCACCATTTGCCAGCAAATGGCTTGCAAAAGAATGCCTCATGGTATGGGGCGAAACCGTCTTTTCTACACCTGCCTTATCGGCATACGTCCTGATGAGCTTCCATATGCCTTTTCGTGAAAATTTCGAACCTCGATAAGTTAGAAACACATGCCGTTCTTTTTCATTCTCCCCTACAAATTCTGATCTTGATTCCAACAAATACCGCTGAAGATGCTGTTTTGCCTTGTCCCCGAACGGGACAATCCTGACCTTGCTTCCTTTACCTTCACACCGTAAATATGTGGAATCAAAATGAATATCATCAAGTTGTAAATTGGCAACTTCCGAAACCCTCATCCCTGTTGCATATAACAACTCAAGCAGGGCCTTATCACGCACAGCAAAACGATCATTGCCAACAGGCGCGCTTAACAACCTGTCAACTTCCTTCAAAGAAAGCACCCCGGGCAGAATTTTCCATAGCTTCGTAGAATCCATTGCGCCTGTTACATTATGGGCAAGTATATCCTCCTGTTCAAGATATGTAAAAAACATCTTAATCGCTACAAGCCGACGTGCGATTGAACTGACGCTAAGCCCTCGTTTTTTCTCCGCCATCAAGTATTCCAATACCTGCTTGCGTTTAACTGAGTTAACTGACCGTATTTTTTTTGACACAAGGAAACGAGTAAAACTTTCCAGATCAGAACGATAAGCGCCGCTGGTGTTTTTACTGAGACCCCGCTCAAGCGAAATATAATCCATGAACTGTTCAACTAACGCGTTCATTTATAGGCAATTTATTTGCGGGAATATTGAAATCTAAACATTTATTTACATTCAAGCGGTAGTTTTTCTACAGCTTCCTGTTTAGCTGGAATATCATTAGCGGCAAAACCTGCCTCGGCAACAGCAAATTCAATATTCTTCATTCCCAATACTAAACTATCATAAGTCACCGTTATTGTCCTCGAACGTACATCAACCACAATCTCGTCCCTCTTAACACCTGGTAGACGCAAAACGGCATTTGCTATTATCTGAGCACACGCTTTATTTTTCATCTCCGGAACGTGAATATTGACGGTTTTAAAGTCATGCTGCCTGCACGAAACAACCGCCAGACAAGCAACAATCACTACAATAAGCCAAGATGTTCTCATAGATAAGAAGTTACGAAACAAAATGAGAAAAGTACAGAGAGAATTAACAAGGTAATACACACTTGACACTTGGCACCTGTTACGTTTTCCTTTCTGAAAACGAAAGGATTGGTCATGAATAGTGAAAATATCAAAAAAGGCTGGGAACACGCACCGCATCGTAGTCTGCTGAGGGCGACAGGTATCAAGAAAGACGAATTTAACAAGCCGTTTATAGGTATCTGCAATTCTTATACAGATGCCATACCCGGTCATGTTCATTTAAATAAAGTCGCGAAATATATCAAAAAATATGTCCGAAAAGCCGGCGGTGTGCCTATCGAATTCAATACTATTGGAATATGCGATGGCATTGCCATGGGACATATAGGGATGAAATACTCGCTGCCAAGCCGCGAACTTATTGCCGACAGTGTTGAGTCCATGGTAAAAGCCCATTGTTTTGACGCTTTGATCTGCCTGATGAACTGCGATAAAATCGTGCCGGGAATGCTTATGGGCGCGCTTCGAACCAATATTCCAACCATCATGGTCAGTGGTGGACCGATGGCGGCAGGGAAAACGCCTGACGGAAAAGTCGTGGATCTAATCAGTGTTTTCGAAGGCGTAGCAGCCCATAAAAACAAACGCATAAGCGACTCCGAATTACAAACCATAGAAGAATGCGCCTGTCCCGGCTACGGGTCTTGCTCAGGCCTATTTACAGCAAATTCAATGAACTGCCTGTGCGAAGCGCTGGGAATCGCATTACCCGGAAACGGCACAATTCTGGCAGTTGATCCCGCCCGAAAAAAACTCTATCGTCAGGCAGCCCGGCGTATTATTGACATGGCCATCGATCAGGCACCTCTGCCTCGTGAACTGGTTACCAAACAATCACTGGATAATGCCTTTGCTCTGGATATGGCCATGGGCGGAAGCACAAATACCGTGCTTCATGCGTTGGCGATCGCGCATGAAGCCGGCGTTGCGTACGACCTGGATAGAATTAATCATATCTCCAACCAATGCCCCAATATATGCAAAGTCGCGCCCTCCTCCTCTTATCACATTGAAGATGTGGACCGGGCTGGCGGTGTCTCGGCTATCCTTAAGGAATTAATATCAATAAAAGGACTGCTTAATAAAAACACGTTGACCGTAACAGGAAAAACGCTGGCCAAGAATGTGAGCCGGGCAAAAGTAAAGGACACGGAAGTTATCCGGCCTTTGTCCGCCCCCTATTCTAAAGACGGAGGACTGACCGTGCTGCGCGGAAATCTTGCTGAAGCCGGTGCAATCGTAAAAAAAGCCGGTGTTGCTGAAAACATGCTGAAATTCGAAGGCAAAGCAATCATCTTTGACTCACAGGAAGACGCATGTAAAGGAATTCTAGACAACAAGGTCAAACCGGGTCACGTGGTCGTGATACGCTATGAGGGGCCGCGCGGCGGACCAGGCATGCAGGAAATGCTTGCTCCCACTTCATACATCATGGGGCAAGGACTTGGCGAGAGTGTGGCTCTCATAACCGATGGCCGCTTCTCGGGCGGCACTCGCGGAGCCTGTATCGGCCATGTTTCACCGGAAGCAGCCGAAGGTGGACTTATAGGACTTCTAAAAAATGATGATATTATAAAGATCGATATACCTAACAATAAGCTTGAAGCGGTTCTCACGCTCGAAGAAATAGAACAACGCCAATCTCAGCTTCCCGCATTTGTACCCAAGATAACGACAGGATACCTGAAAAGATACGCGCAAATAGTCCAAAACGCCGGAACAGGAGCAGTAGTGAGTTGATAAAAACCGTCTCCTTCAAGACCATTGGCTGCCGTCTGAACCAGGCAGAGACCGCGCATATTGCCGGTCAGTTTAACGCTGCCGGCTACCGCATTGTTCCATTTGGCAAAACTTGCGATATATGCGTGATACATACATGCGCTGTTACACACAAAGCCGAGAAAGATTCCGCCAGAATCGCCCGCTCTGTAAAGCGATCCAACGAAGACTGCTTTGTAATCCTCACCGGCTGTGCAGTAGAAACTGGAGGAAAGAAACTGCTCAGTGAATCCAGCGCAGATATAGTAATAAACCAAAGCAACAAATTTAAACTGCTGGAACTTATTGCAGAAACCCCAACACTCCAACACTCCAATACTCCATACTCCCATACTGTCATACTCCCACACTTCTCAACCACACGCGCCCTGGTTAAGGTTCAGGACGGATGCGATTTCCGGTGCGCATATTGTATTGTCCCTTTTACCAGAGGCTCTTCAAAAAGCAGGCCCTTTCAGGAAATTCTCGACGAAGTGAATAAACTGGTCGATACCGGATTCAGGGAGGTTGTGCTTACCGGCGCTAATCTCGGATGTTATGAATACAATAACAAACATCTTGTTGACCTTATCCATAGAATCGAATCAACACACATAGACAGGATAAGATTAAGTTCTATAGAGCTTTCTACCACAGAACGCGCTATTATTGAATATATGACCCAATCCGAGAAACTTTGCCGCTACATTCACCTGCCCCTTCAGAGTGGCGATAACAATACTCTCCGCCTCATGAAAAGAAAATATACCATCAGTGAATATCGACAGCTTATTGATTATGCTGTAGAAAAAATTCCCTTTTTAGGAATTGGTACTGATATTATTGTCGGTTTTCCCGGAGAAAATGATACCGCTTTTGGCAATACACTATCCATGGTGCGAGAACTTCCTTTCAGCAACCTGCATGTATTCCCATACAGCAAGCGGCCCGGAACAAGAGCAGAAACCATGAAAGATCAGGTCAGTGAAAAAGACAAAAAACAAAGGACATCAGATCTTATCAATATCGGCGCAGAAAAGAAAAAGTCTTTTGCCGTTAAATTCCTCAAAAAGAAAGTTTCCGTTTTAATCGAAAAAATATCAAATGATTGCGCCGCAGGTTGGACCTCAGAGTATGTCAAAGCAAAAATCAGAGGCAGTAACATCAAGCCTAATCGAATTATTGAATTTACGCCGTCGAAGTATGACGGAGAAACTCTTCAAGGAACCCTTTCTTAAACACATCATGAATATCCAAGGATGAAGGGAAGAAGATTCGACCTGCAGAAAAACTTCATCGACTTCACTATGAGAACCATATCCTTTAAAGAATCAGCTTGCCCCACTAGCTTTATAGAATAGCAGAGCTGAATAACCGGGGACCTCTTGAGCAGGGTCTGTTTTACAGAACTCATACTATTCGAAATTGTGGAGACAGCGACATCCGTACTTGGAAGTTGGACAATCCTTGTTGAATATTGGATATTCATCTTATCTTATTCTTATCAAGTCCTCGTTGTCCGTTGAAACAGGAGAACCGTAAATTCCTTCTTGCATAACCCCCTGATATTGTGTGAAATACATCAAATATTTAAAGGAGTTATTTCGTGCCTAAAAACAGCCAAACAGCCATCAGCCCAACCAGGGCCGACAATTATCCTGAATGGTATCAACAGGTTGTACGTGCTTCGGACATGGCAGAACAAAGCGCTGTACGCGGGTGCATGGTTATTAAGCCATGGGGTTATTCACTGTGGGAGAATATTCGATCTGCCCTTGATTCAATGTTCAAAGAAACAGGTCATGTTAACGCATATTTTCCTCTGTTTATTCCTCTAAGTTACCTGGAAAAGGAAGCTGAACATGTCGAAGGGTTTGCCAAAGAATGCGCGGTTGTAACACATCATCGGCTCGAGGCTGGACCGGAAGGAGGCCTGATACCGTCCGGAGAGCTGGAAGAACCGCTGGTAGTAAGACCCACTTCAGAAACAATAATAGGTGCTGCATATGCCAAATGGGTTCAAAGCTATCGTGATCTACCCATCCTTATTAATCAATGGGCAAATGTGGTGCGATGGGAGATGCGTCCCCGTATTTTCCTGCGCACAACTGAATTCCTGTGGCAGGAAGGACATACAGCCCATGAAACAAAAGAGGAAGCATGGGACGAAACACTGAAGATGCTTGATATCTATAAGACATTCGCCGAAGAATATATGGCAATTCCCGTGATAACAGGCGAAAAAACTGCCGGCGAACGTTTTCCTGGCGCCGCAAACACATTCTGTATCGAGGCAATGATGCAAGACCGTAAAGCTCTGCAGGCGGGCACAAGTCATTTTCTTGGTCAAAATTTTGCTAAATCATCCGAAATCATGTATCAAACCCGTGACGGCAAGCAGGAATATGCATGGACAACCTCATGGGGCGTATCAACACGTTTAATCGGAGGCCTGATAATGACTCACGGCGACGATAATGGCATAATCATGCCGCCTCGTCTGGCACCCAAACATATAGTAATATTACCAATCATCAGGCAAGAAAAAGACCGGACTAAAATCATTGAATACTGCAATAATCTTGCCGATAAACTTAGCGCACAAAAATATCATTCTCAGAATATCAGAGTTGTTGTCGACACAAGAGACATAAACGCCGGTGAAAAAGGATGGGGCTGGATTAAAAAAGGAATTCCTGTGCGAGTCGAAATCGGACCACGCGACATTGAAGCAAACTCCGTTTATGTAGGACGTCGTGATCAGAACGTAAAAGACAAATACAGCGAAAATACCGATAGCTTCATAGAAGGCATTGCATCTCTCCTGGACGAAATTCAGCGCAGCCTTTTTGAACGAGCTAAAGCTTATCACTCGGAATACACCAGAAACATTGATCATTGGGATGATTTTAAGACTTTCTTTTCTGCTTCGCAGAAAAAAGACAAACTGGAAATACACGGAGGATTCTCCATGTCGCACTGGTGCGGTGAAAACGAATGCGAAAAGAAGATTAACGAAGAATTATCCGTTACAATACGTTGTATACCGCTTGAACGAGATAAAAATGACACAGGCAAGTGCATACTTTGCGGGAAAGAAAGCAAGGGGCGCGTTGTCTTTGCAAATGCATATTAAAATAGAGAATTCAGGAGTCAGAATATTAAGGCGAGACGGGGTCTGGCCTTGTAATTTACAAGGGGCTTATTGGGTGTAAATTCAATGGCCTGACCCCGCTGACAGCGGGGCAAGCCCCAAGTTTACCCCGCCATAGGCGGGGCGAGCTAATAAAATAAGCGGAGGAGAGCATGACAAAGAGAGACTTGATTGTTCGAATATCAAAGGAAACGGGAATCATTCAGGAGGATGTGACCGCCATAATGCAGAAAACACTGGATTACATTACGGAAGCTCTGATTAATGGTAAACACGTTGAGTTTCGTGATTTTGGTGTATTCGAGGTAAACATTAGAAAAGCCCGTACCGGCAGAAACCCGAACAAACCCGAAAATGTTGTACAGATACCCCGGCGGCGGGTAGTCAAATTTAAACCCGGCAAAAGGATGAAAGAAGAAGTAGCGAAGAGTTAGTGATTCACCG
>JBHORK010000070.1:0-12111 GCA_042565725.1 Verrucomicrobiota bacterium | reverse complement strand
CAGGGGAACATTGCGGCCATCAATCTGAAGACCCGCACGCTTTCGGATCTGGGCGGTGTGAGTCTGGCACTTGATTTTGCCGAGACTCACAAAACCGTTATAAACCCGGAAACATTGCTTTATCTTAAAAGTAATATGGCTGCTTCCAGGATCAACTGGGGCGAACCTGATGTCGCAACAAATATTCTTGATGAACTCATATCAGAAGAGTCAGAAAAAATGATCGCATGCTGGCCCTGGCGGCAATGGAAGAGATGGAGGAAGTTGTTAAGGCTTATGACGAACTTATTGAGCTTGATATAGACCTGCCTTACTGGGTACATGATGCAGCTGCGAGCGCATATCTTTTTCTTAAAGATCCAAAAAAAGCAATAGAGCTTTATCAAATAGCCCTTGAATTGAAGCCGGACAGGTTTGACACACGCATGGGACTTTATCATGCGTATGTGGAGGCTGGAAAATTCGGTAAAGCTGAAGAAGTTCTGGACGAATTAAAGAAAATAACACCTGACTGGATATTTGATCGCGGGCTTAACAGGTATAACTGGAATAAACAGTCGATTATAGTGGAAAAGGGATGGTGGTTTGCTTACCAGGACAGGATGAAAGAAGCTCTGAAGTATTTCAGGGAATTGCGGACTGTGGCGCCTGCGAATCTGTCTACGAGAACGGGTGTGGCTCAGACCTCAGCATGGCGAGGCTGGCCGCATTCGGCACAGGAAGATATTGATATAGTTATAACTATGGCAGGGAAGCAGACTTATCCGTTGGCAGAGTTTGAGCAGGAACGGGAAATGGCCGCCAAAAACGCGCGCATATTTGCTTTGAACAATAATTATTTAAAAAATGAAGCAAGAGAATATGGGGGACAGCTTCTTGATAGAAACCCGAAGAATCTGCACACACAGAGAATCAACCGTCAACTTGATATAGAAGACAGTACGGAGTTCTTTCTTGATGCTCTGTGGACTGATGAAGATCCGGGTGCCAGAGAATATTATCTTTATACGCAATTGATTCAGCCTGTAACCCCGCTGTTTGATCTTTATGCCTACTGGCTGAGGCGCAGTATTTCCATTGAAGAGATTGGGGATCTTGTCGAGGAAGAAGAAGAGGAACACAGCCGGGCAGGTGCAGGAGCTGTGTGGGATTTTCTGCCTAAGCTTACGTTGAAAGGTGAAGTTTCGTATGACGCCGGCACTCGTGATAACGAGGGTTTTATGACCAGGCTGATGTATCGCGCGAATGACTACTGGACTTTTGACGCGGGACACAGCACGTTCAGCCTGGAAGTCCCAATCCGCGCGAGAGCGGCTGGCGTAGAGGGTGAACTTACAGACGGAAGCGTTGCTTTCAGGTCAAGCGAGCTTTTTGAAATGCGAGCTTATACAGGTGTGCATGAACTTGATGATGGAAATGAAAGTTACTCTTACGGTTTGTTTGCTGAAAGAGCCCTTATAACCAGGGCTGCTGTAAGGACAAGGCTTTTTGCTGAGGCATTCTACACTGAGAATTCGGAAACAAACGTTCCTTATTTCAGTCCGGAAAACACTACTACTTTCCTGCTGGAACATATGCTTCAGCATACGATTTATCGCCGGCATGATCATGCTTTTGTGCACAGGCTGTTTTTTGGCGCAGGTCAGTATGACCAGGAGCTGTTTGACCCGGAATTCATATGGCATGCCCGTTATGAACATGATTATCTCTTTAATGATAAAACAGCTTTGCTCTGGGGTGTGAATTTTCGCAGAAGATTTTATGATGCCGAAGAAACGGATATCATTTCATGGTATTTAACATATAAACAGAATTTCTGGTAAATAAGATGAAAAAGAGAGCCGCATATAAAGTAATGACCATAATGGCAGTCATGTTGATGCTTGGCATGATTCGGGCATACAGCGCGAGCGAATTTATCACCATCTGCTATCATGATATTCCTGTATCGGTAAATAACGATCCGCACGCTGTAGATGTAAGGTCATTTGTCGATCAGATCGAATACATGCGAACGCACGGCTATAATTTTATCAGTGTAAATGACGTCATCGCGGCAAATAAAGGCGAGAAGAAATTACCTGAAAAAGCGGTGCTTTTGTCTTTTGATGACGGGTATATCAGTTTTGCTTCTAATGTAGTGCCGATACTGGAACTTTATAATTGCCCTGCATTACTGGCGATATGTTCGCTCTGGGTTGAGGAAAAACCTCCCGCTGATATTACCGCTCCTATTATGAGCTGGGAACAGATCAGGAAAGTATCGGAACATCCGCTTGTTACGGTTGCTTCCCATTCACATAACCTGCACAGAGCAGTTCAGTATAATCCGCAGGGCAATACTTCACAAGCCGCCACGAGCCGTATGTATCTTTCAAAGGAAAAGAGATACGAAACGGAAAGGGAATACAGGGCCAGGATTGCTGAAGACATGAAGCTATCCATTAAGATTCTAGGCGAAAAGACAGGGGAAAAACCGGAAATTATAGTTTGGCCTTATGGGGAATATAACAAACTTACTCTTGAATATGCAAAAAAGAATGGCTTCAGGATGTCTTTTGGGTTATCGGATCTTCGGACAGAAACAGATAACCTTATGGAACTGGACAGGTGGCTGATTGTAGATAATCCGGCGATTCAGGATTTCATTTCAGATCTTAAAATGCATACGTCTCCTTATGAAAAAGAAGTTTACAGCAGCAGGACGGTTCAGGTTGATCTCGACTTGATTTATGATTCCGATTCTGAACAGCAGGAACGTAACCTGGGTAAATTTCTTGATCGAATGGTGGCGATGCAGCCCGATACTGTTTACCTGCAGGCGTTTGCGGATCCTGACGGGGACGGCAATGTGGATTCAGTATATTTCCCGAACAGAATTCTGCCTATGCGCGCGGATCTTCTTAACAGGGTTGCTAATCAATTGATTATCAGAGAATTCACTGTTTATGTCTGGATGCCTACACTGAGTATTGTCTTACCCAATAAAGAATTAAACGAACGACTTCTGGTAAGACCCGCGAGCGGCGGAATTTCCGACGGATACAGACGATTAACACCATTCAGCAAAGCAACGGTTCTGCTGATGACCAGGCTATATGAAGATCTTGCCGCGCATGTTAAGTTTCATGGCGTGCTTTTTCAGGATGATGCTTATCTTTCTGATGACGAAGATTTTCATCCGGCGGCAATCAAGTATTATAAGAAATATTTTGGCATGACTGATTTCAGCATGGCGAAGCTGTCCGTAAAGCGGAAGCGCAGGATGATTTTGCTTAAGAGAACCCGTCTGAATAAATTCACTGAAAGCCTGATGGAGGCCACAAGGAAATACCGGCCATTCAGTAAATTTGCCCGAAATATATATGCGCCGGTTCTTTTAAATCCTGAGTCGGAAGAATGGTTTTCTCAGAGCTATAAAGATTTTCTGCGAACCTATGACAAAGTTGTGGTCATGGCATATACGGAACATGAAGGAATTTTTCGCGAGATAACATGGCTCAGAAAGCTTGTGGAAGAAGCTGGAAAGCATCCAAATGGTATTGACAAGACTGTTTTTAAGATACAAACGTATAATTGGCAGAAACATAAATGGTTGTCAGAAAGAGAAGTTGTGGACAAGCTCCGGAAACTGGTTGCGGCGGGCGCGAAACATGTGGCGTATTATCCTGATGATTATACAGTTAATAAACCCGGTCTTGAAGATGTAAGGATGGAAATGTCGACGGAGAGTATGTTGTTTCAGGAACCGCCTAAATCCAAAATGATGAGGCAAGAATATTAAAGGAGGATAAAAATCATGAAATTTCTTCTTTCATTTATTTATCATTATCCTCTGTTCATGGCTTTTGTCTGGATGCTTGGTTCTTTGATATATCGTGTGAGAAGAATACCGCACCGTAAGGAATCTGCTCCCGAGCTTAAGGAATATCCCAAGGTATCAATTCTAATACCATGCCATAACGAGGGTGAATGTGTCCGTGAGACCATGGAGAGAATGACTTCCCTGGATTACCCTGATTATGAAGTGATTGCCATCAATGACGGTAGTACCGATAACACAGGAGACATTCTGCTTGAGTGCGCAAAACAATTGCCGGGATTACGGGTAATAACACTTGCGACTAACCAGGGTAAAGCTATGGCTCTTAAAATGGGTCTGCTCCTAAGTCATTCCGAATATCTTGTTTGCGTGGATGCCGATTCATTCCTGAGTAAAGACGCGCTCAAATGGTTTATGTGGCATTTTGTAACCTTTCCGCGTGTTGGAGCTGTTACAGGTAATCCGCGGATCAGAAACCGAACAACACTTCTTGGGAAAATACAGGTGGGCGAATATTCCACGATTATCGGAATGATAAAACGTACACAACGCGTTCTTGGCAAGGTTTTTACAATATCAGGTGTTGCCGCAGCTTTCAGAAAGCGCGCTTTGCTGGATATTGGGCTTTGGAGCGATGATATGGTTACAGAAGACATAGATGTCAGCTGGAAACTGCAAACCAAGTTCTGGGATGTTCGATTCGAAGAAAGAGCTCTTTCCTGGATATTAACACCTGAAACATTTGGCGGTTTATGGAAACAGCGTGTTCGGTGGGCACAGGGCGGAGCTGAAGTGATACTCAAATACTTCAAAAGACTTCGGGAGAAAAGGCAGAGGCGTATGTGGCCCATATATATCGAATATCTTGTTAGCGTATCCTGGGCTTATTGTTTCTTTTTCGCTGTATTTGTGGCAATCTTAAATCTGTTCTTTGATCTGCCTGAGCCTTATTCAATGAGCACGATTCTGCCGCCTGAATGGGCCGGCACTTTCCTGGCCTGCGTTTGCATGTTTCAAGCTTCAATTGCTTTGATTTTTGAGAGAAAAACGGAAAAGAAACTCCTTAAATATACTTTCTGGTTTATATGGTATCCTGCAGTCTATTGGCTTTTAAGCGCTGCGGCCACAGTCGTGGGACTGCCCAAAGCCATTTTCCGTAATCGTAGCGCTAAAGCTGTATGGGAAAGCCCGGACAGGGGGTTGAAATGAAAAATTCTGAACAATATATTATTGATGAACCTGGCTTGAAATCTACTTTAAGAAGCGGAACAGAGCTGTCTATCACTCTTATTGCGTGGATTGTCTGGATTTATCTCGTTATACCTGTGGTAACACTGTTTTTATGGATTGTGGGCGTAAGGCTGGTTATAATTGAACAAGCGATGCTTAAAGGCGCCGAAGGGTTGATCAGTGTGTTAGGCTATTATATAGCAGGCGGGGTTCTTATATGGCTGGTGCTTCAAATATGGAGTTTTTACAATAAGAAAAGATTTGCCGGCCATGACCGCAGGCATCAGGCTTTGCCGGTATCAAAAGAAGAGCTGATAAAGTATTTTAATGTTTCTGAGGAAGAATTTATTCAAGCGAATAACAGTAAATTGGTTACAGTCGAATTCGACGCTGGCAAGATAACTCTAAAGAATGACCCGCCTACATCGCTGCGCGAAGTGCTGCGGGCAGGTGAGTGATAATGGGGCAGAATATTCCATATAAACGTTTATTGGATCATCTTTCCGATGGAGTCTATTTTATTGATCCGGCAAGAAAAATTCTTTACTGGAACAAAGGCGCTGAACGAATCACAGGGTACAGCAAGACAGAGGTTATGGGAAAGCATTGCTGGGATAATATTCTTGTTCATGTTGACGAACAGGGAAACAGTGTGTGTAAAGGTATGTGTCCAGTCGTTAAGGCTATAAAAGATAAAGCTCCATATGAAACAGAGCTTTTTCTGAATCATAAAAAGGGCCATAGGATTCCTGTTCTTGTTAGAACTCTCCCTATGTTTGATGCAAAGAAAGAAGCTGTTGGCGCGGTGGAGATTTTTACAGACAACTCGCAGGCTAAAGTCATTTCCGAAAGACTTAAGCAATTGGAGAAGCTGGCAGTGCTTGATATGCTCACAGGTCTTGCCAATCGACATCACGCAGAAAAAGTGTTAAAAGACCGTATTGAGGAAAGTTCCAGATACGAGATGACCATGGGGGTTCTTTTTATTGATATAGATAATTTCAAACACATTAATGATGCGTACGGTCATGATGCGGGTGATCAAGTACTGAAAATGGTTGCTAAGAATCTATTGTATAATTCCCGTTCATTTGATCTGCCTGCCCGATGGGGAGGAGATGAATTTATAGTTGTATCCGCACATATTGAGCCGGGAGAACTTCGAAAAATAGCAGAACGTTATAAGGTTCTGATTGGAGCATCAGAGCTGCTCTTGCCGGACAAAGCTCAAACCCAACGCATTACTGTTTCAGTTGGAGCTACAATGCTTAGATCGAATGAAGAATATCAATCGGTGCTGAATCGCGCAGACAAATTAATGTATGCGAGTAAAAATTCCGGGAAAAATATTGTAACTATAGGCTGATATATATGACAGACATCAATAAAATCATTGAACGCGCCAAGCATGAGCTTGAGCAGATGATCGACATGAACCCTCAGATCATGATGCTGGTTGATAGGGAAAGAAAGATTCTGAGGGTGAACAGGGCGCTGCTGGAATTTCTCAAGCTGGATGATTTCAGGGAGTTGCTGGGGAAAAAGATCGAAGAAATTTTTCATTGTGATGACAGTAACTTTTTCCCGGAACTTTTCAGTGAAAACACAGGGCATAAATCCCGGGAAGTTAAAATAGAATTAAATCGTGATTCTTTTCATCTTCTCAGTTTTATATTAATTGGTTCAGCGAGTGAACAAAACGACACCTTCGCGGTGATTGTTGATGATATTACTGAAGCAAAGGAAAAGAAGCTTCACGCTGAGAAACAATATAAGAAAGAAGCGATTCGTGCTTTTTCCGGCGCCATGATGCACAATGTTAACCAGCCGCTTACTGTTATTATGGTTCGCGCAAAGCTTCTGGATATTGCTTTGAATAAAGGGCAGATGGATGTTTCTGAGTTCAAAGATGGTCTAAATGATATCATAACAAGTGTAGCAGAAGCCGCGTCAATTGTTAAAAGTCTTGAGGATATCAAAGATTATATAACAGAACCCTACGTGGGTAATAATCATATACTGGATGTTAAGCGATCCAGGGGCCGTGAGCCGGATGAGCGGGATGGACCAATGCTTATGAACGTTTTCATGGAAACATTGGATGCGCATATGTCTGATTATACTTATCATGCGCAGAAAACTGCTGAATTTGCTTTATGTATTGCTAAAGCCATGAAATTGAGTGCCGAAGAAATCAAAATAATTAAACTCGCTTCACTATTCCATGATATTGGTAAAATTGGTGTTCCATGCGAGATGCTTCAAAAAACAGGCGCATTATCCGAAGAAGAAATGGATATTATTAGAAAACATTCAAAGATAGGTTTTGATCTTTTGTTGTGTCTTCCTCTTCCCCGGGAAGTTGCCGATGTTGTTTACACGCACCATGAAAGATACGATGGAACCGGTTATCCGCGTGGACTTAGCGGCAAAGATATTCCTCAGGCTTCATATATTGTTGCCGTTGCGGACACTTTTGAAGTGTTAAGGCATGGCCGTAATTATAAGGCAGGGGTATCATTCGAAGAAGCTGTTAAAGAAATAGAGGCCTGTTCAGGCTCTCAGTTTGATCCGGGTGTGGTTGAGGTATTTAAGTCCTGTGCGGAAGAGCTCAACTCTCTGTGCTCTCGGGCGGATCTCTAGCCCACATACCTGCACAATATGCGGGTTAATAGCCCAGACCTCTGACTGAACATCGTTTGTCACTCCTTCATAAGAACAACAAGCACAGTTCTTGTTGCAACTGACTGCCGCCTTGCTCAGTCGTTCTTTGCTCTCCAGCTTCTGAATCATTTTATGGATCGCTTCGGGAGAACTGTCAAAGTAAACAGCTATCTCCCGAATTGTCATAGGGCCTCTATCCTTCAATAATTTTTCAATTTCACGCAGCATCTTATTTTACCATTATTCGCCGTGCTGTTTCCTTGCTCAGCATGTAGCGCGAATCATTGATCGCCACAACCATATTGGGGCTTTCAATGCTATTCTTGATAACACGAACCTTGGCGCCACTGAACAAACCCATCTCCATGCTTTGTCTGTCCTCATTGCCTACTATCAGGCAGATATTCTCTTCATTACATTCGCTGAGAGGATAGGGCTCAACACCATCGTAGCCACGATGCCGTTTTCTGTGTCTGCCGTAGCCACGATGCCGTTTTCTGTGTCTGCAAGGAAGGGAATGATCTGTTTTCATGAAGAAACCAACTTCCTTCGCGATTTCCACTTTAATCCTGCATAAGTTGTTACCAGGATTGCAGCGATCACAACCAGCCATGAAGCCGAACTGCCTGGATGATCGAAAAATGTAGCCAACTGATAGAAGGCCGTAGCAACTGTCCATGCCAGCCCTGTAAGGTAACCGACGCTGAATAGCGTCCATTTAATGTTTGTCTCTCGGTATATGGCTGCTATTGCCGCCACGCATGGAGCATAAATCAGGATAAACAACAGGTATGCGATTGCAGCAGCCTTTCCGCCAAAGTACTTGACCATGCCGGGATGAACACTTTCCACTTCATCTGTGGCTGACCTAACGCCCAATGGATCTCTCAGTGATTCCCAGAACCCTTCAAAGCCTGCAGGAATGGCAAGACACGCATCCTTAATGCCTCCCCAGAAGTCGAAGGGTTCCTTGCCCTCAGATGTTACTTCATGCTTGTCCATCTGTGCATAAAGACTGTCTAATGTGCCGACGACAGCTTCTTTGGCGAAGATGCCGGTGAATAACCCAACTGCAGCTGGCCAGTTCTCCTTCCTGATGCCCATCGGCCGGAATACGGGGGAGATCGTTTTGCTGGCGTGGCTCAGTACCGAATCCTCTGAGTTCTGGTTATTCCATGATCCATCTGTTCCTAATGAATTTAGTATGTTGAGCACAACCACAACAACCATAATTACCTTGCCGGCTCTTATCATGAATGTTTTCAGACGATTCCATGTATGATGCATGATCCCTCTGAAAGTGGGAACATGGTACGTGGGCAGCTCCATAACAAAAGTAGACACCTCACCATGCAGAATTGTACGCTTTAGAAGTAATCCGGTAAGGATCGCAAGCACTATTCCAGTGATATACATGCTGAAGATCAATGCGCCGCCATTAGAAGGGAAGAATGCAGCAGCGAAGAGGGCATAAACCGGCAGCCTCGCGCCGCAGGACATGAAAGGGTTTATCAGAATGGTCATGATTCGGTCCCGCTCGTTCTCCAGGGTGCGCGTTGCCATAATAGCCGGTACATTGCAGCCCAGTCCTGTAAGCATCGGCACAAAGGCCTTTCCAGGCAACCCTATTGTGCGCAATAGCCTATCCATAACAAATGCCGCGCGCGCCATGTAGCCGGAATCCTCAAGAAGGGAAAGGCATAAAAAGATCAGAAAAATGGGAGGAACAAACGTGGCCATAGTTTGGATTCCGCCCCCAATACCGTCAGCAAATAGCGTCACCAGAAATCCCGGCAGATGAATCCGTTCCAACAGAACCCTTAAGCCATCTACAAACACTGTCCCGAACAGTCCGTCAAAGAATTCAATGAACGGGCCGCCAACGTTGAATGTCAGCGCGAACATCAGAAACATGGCAACAAGGAAGATAGGTATGCCGGCCAGACGGTTGAGCACAACCTTGTCGATACGATCTGATACCGTCTTTCTTAACTGATCATCTCTGTGCATCACATCCCGTACCAGGCCATGGATAAAACCGTATCTGCCATCCGCAATGATAATGTCCATGTCATCGCCAACATGCTTTTCCACACGTTTGGTTTCCTGCTTCACGATCTTGTCTAAATCGTCTGTGGACATCGAAACAGCAAGTTCATCCTGTTCAAGAAGCTTGACGGAAAGCCATCGCGGATTAACCTTGTGCTTAGATGTCAGAGCGGAACCTTTCTCCATAATCAGCTCAATAGCTTCCTCAACTTCTTCGTCGTATAATACCTTGGTGCCTGACACACTTCCTCTGTCGGCCATTGTCACGATCTCTCTGCGCAATGGATTAATGCCTTGGTTTTTGCTGGCTACAATAGGTATGACAGGGCATCCAAGATGGTTCTGGAGATGTCCCACTTCAATATGAATCTTCCGTCGCTTAGCTAAGTCCATCATGTTAAGCGCCACCACTACTGGTACTCTCATTTCAAGCAGCTGGGTAGTTAAGTAGAGGTTTCGTTCAAGGTTCGTAGCATCAATGATATTAACGACCAAGTCAGGCTTGTCTTTGAGGATGTATTCTCTGGAAATTCTCTCGTCCAGCGAGAAAGCCGAAAAGGAATAGATTCCCGGCAAGTCAACTACTGAAATCTCGGTGTCCTCATGCTGGAACGTGCCCTCGATTCGCTCTACCGTAACTCCAGGCCAGTTTCCGACTCGCTGTTTGGCGCCTGTAAGAGCATTGAACAAGGTTGTTTTGCCACAGTTCGGATTGCCGGCAAGTGCAATTGTTATTTTCCTCATGATGCCCCACTTTCACTTATTGACTACGTTAACTCCACATTCAGGGCATCGGCCTCTGTTTTTCGTAATGTCAGATTGAAGCCTGGCATTTGTATTTCTACTGGGTCGCCGAGTGGCGCTTTCCTTATCACCACAAATTCAGAGCCCTTCACAAGCCCCATCTGCAGCAACTTCTGGCGATAATTTCGATTGTTGGACGCGTATCCTGTGACACGACATGTTGCACCAATATCAGCATCTTTTAGTTTCATTCTTGTATCTCCATCCCATAGAGTTAGGGGGTCCTAACCTTATAACCAAAAAAAGATTTTCTTCTGCTTTTCTATCTTTTTAAATTCTTTTGTTTTCTAATGAATTGTCTCCATCGTTTTTTGAAACCAACCGTAGTCTTAAGCTGAATGAACTCTTCCAGGAGCAATAATCCCTTTATGAATTCCGAACTGGCGCTATGCTCAATTCGGCATGCCGCTTCATCCGCCTTTAGAGAATCTGTCTCTAGAATATCAATCATGAACCTGCGGAGTGATTCATGTCGATGAGCCAGGTTTTGCGCAATGGCTGTTCCCTGACGCGTAAGCATAATCTCCTGGTCAAGCCTTCGAGTAATCCCAAGTTTTACCAGCCGACTGACTGCTTCGGTTACCGACGGCTTCTTCACGTTCAGCAACTTGGCAATTTCAGATGTATGCGCATGCCCATGCTTTTCTATAAGCTCGGCAATAATCTCAACATAGTTCTGTTGCGACAATGACAAATCATCTATTTGTGACCTATCCTTTTTAGTCATAATTGCAAGAGGTTAGGGCGGCCTAACATTTTTGTCGACAAGAAAAACTGTAAAAGTTCAGGATATTGATTCTTGGGGTCCCGAATCTCTCGGTAATCTTCAACTCTTATGACGATATCAGGTCGCGCTTCGCGAATTTGTGTTGCAACTCAGACTTTTATAACAATTCCTGTTTAAGCTGGTTCCAGAGCATCATTGCACGGCACCCGGCAAATCCCACTGCCAATGCTGCGGCTTCTTCAAGCTCTTCTTTGCTGATACCCATTTTAAGTGATTTCTTAATATGTATCTTCGAGCAGGGAACGCAGTGAACCGCCAGCGAAAGTGCCACAGCTATCAGCTCTTTTGTGACTACATCCACTGCGCCTGGCTGTAAGGCGGTGCCCATGAAGTCCATGAACATTGCCATTGCCTTGTCGGAGATTATGACGATTTGACTTGTCTGTTCAAGGAATTTCAATATTGGAGTAATTACGTTAGCTGGAGCTTCAACAAGTTCGGGTAATTCGTCTTTTCTGGGTGTAGTAAAACCTGAATCTTTGTAGGTTTTAAGTATTTTATCCGCCATTACGGATTGCGCGGATGACAGAGAAGGCGTGCGTTCCGGTATCTGAAGCCCTGTTTCGTTGCTTTTGATTGAGCCGGATTCAAGAAGATTATTCAAGGCCGTATCCACAAGCACGCGTTCCGATTTCAGTTTAGGCAAAATGTCTTTTTTGGGAAAACCCATGCTGGTAGGGTGTTGGTTATGAAATTCATTAAGCACGTTCATAAGTTCTTTTTTTGTGCCATCAAAAAAGGAACTGTGCGTGTA
>JBHORK010000006.1:0-65538 GCA_042565725.1 Verrucomicrobiota bacterium | reverse complement strand
GTCCTACACCTGCGGCAAGATAAGGATCAAATCTGGCCCATCTTGTTGCGCTTTCTTTGCCTTATGTTCGGTTTAGGCTGAGCAGTTTGATGAAGGAGATTGACCCGTGGAGCGGAGGGCGGATGACTATGTGGACGAAAGTAATGCCGGGGTTGATTAAAAAATATCCTTTCGGTGTAGGATACGGATCGTTAACCAATGAAGAGATGCAGGAACAGGCCGAGATAGCGTGGAAAAGAGAATATCCAGGAAAGAGACCTCGCGGAAATCTTGTTGAAAAAGGGCGTACTCATTTACATTCGAATATTCCGCAGGTATTGGTTGAAACCGGCTGGATAGGCCTTTTTGTCTATATTGCCTGGATGATCCGTGCTGCCGCGGATGGGATAATGTTGATTGTGAAAGCCGGGAAAGCAGGGTTGGCAGATAAAATACACGCGACAACGCTGTTGCTTATGCTGTTAGGCCTTTTTGCTAACGGAATGGTCGAATACAATTTTGGGGACGCTGAGTTGGTGATTATTCTTTCCATAGTTATGGGGGTTATCGGAAGAAATAAGTAGTCAGTATTCAGCAGTTAGAATGGGAAAAACAACACAATTGGCTCCAAGTGAACAAGTGATTTACGACATTATCTGTGTGGATATTCCTGATGGATTTAATTCTGAATTCTGAATACTGGCTCCTGAATACTGCTTTTTGCGCTGTAGCGCAAAAAGCTCAAAAGTCTATTGCGTTTGCATTGGAATAAGGTTATCTTTTTAAAAGCTTTGAAGTTGTAAAAATATTATAAAGATGGAGGAGAACTTCCATGAAGCACCTTGTTAATTATGTTTGTAGGTTTCTCGGGATTATTCTGATGATTCTTGCTGTTGCCTCGGCCACTACGGTTATGGGACAGGATGTTGCAGCGTATGAAGAACCGGCTATTATATCTCCATGGTATGGATCGCTGAGCTTAGGTGTAATGGATTTTGAAGGGGACCAGGAATTTCTGGATGGGCCTGTTATGTCAATGCGGCTGGGATATGATTTCTCCGAACGATGGGGCGCTGAAGGATGTCTGCATTTAGCGCCGAGTCTTAAGGATAATGACGAGGCTGGTCCTCCCGCACCGGATTGGAGCAGTACATATGCCATGCAAATGGCTGTTGATTTTATTTTTCATTTCACAAGATGGGCCAGATTTGATCCTTATCTTGCCGCAGGTGTAGGACTTGCACGCTATGGAGAAGAACCTGTTGGCGGCGATCAGAATAATTCTCTCATCCGCGGCGGCGGTGGTATCATGTATCATTTCAATGACGAGTGGGCTGTTCGGTTTGATTATCGTGCGATGCTTACCGGGTTTGGCGATGACCCAAACGCGAACGCTATTATTGACGGTGGAGTTATCTGGACATGGGGTGCAAGGATCCCAATGGGAACCGAAGCAGGTAATTCGAACGATCCGGACAACGACGGATTGATCACTTCGTATGAAATGGAAATTGGAACCGATCCTTACAACCCTGATACCGATAATGATGAACTCAAGGATGGGCTTGAGGTAAAAACTTATGATACCGATCCGCTCAATCCTGATAGCGACTGGGATTTGCTTAAGGACGGAGCTGAGGTCTGGAAGCACAATACCGATCCGACTGTTCAGGATACCGATAATGGTGGGGTTTCGGATGGACATGAGATTCTTGAAGACGACACAGATCCCACTGTTGGTCATGGCGATGATGACTTGATACTTTACACGTTGAATATTGAGTTTGATACAAACAAATCTGTGATAAAGCCGCAATATTTTGCTGATATAGATGTGATTGGTAAGGTTCTTTCCCGCAATCCTGAGTCTGCAGCTCTTATAGAGGGCCATGCCGATAAGCGAAAGAAATCTGTTAAGCAATATAACCTGGATCTTTCAAAACGGCGCGCCAATGCGGTTCTTAATTATCTTTCAACCAAATGGAAGATAGGTAAAAAACGGCTTAAAGCTGTCGGACACGGTTTTGAAAGACCAATTGCTCCAAACGATCCTAAATCCGGAAACCGGCTGAATCGCCGTGTTGATGTTTATATCGAGGGAGTTTCCAAAGAAGAAGCTGCCGACGCGGCAGGTTCCGACATGACAGCGGCAGATGACGAATATATAAAATAATTCTACTTCGTGTTCGCTGTATCTCTCCTCCACAGGCGGGCAAGTGAGAGAGATTTTTCCGGCTTACAGCAGAAATCTTAATCCGACTGAAATTGAAAGATCGGTTTTCTTGCCTTCTTCGTCAAGCTTATCGTAGTCGTAGATTTCTTCGTCTGCCCAGTGGGAGGCGAGCTGTCCTGATATTGCCACGGTATCGGTAAGGTAAAGTTTCATGCCCGCAAATATACTGAATGTTCTTACCGTTGCCTTGTCTTCCCTCTCTTCTAAATTATCAGCCGATAAGAATATTACCGAAGCCCCTGCAAACGGCGCTGCAGATTCGCTGAGGTTGAAACTGTATTCAGCAAATGCACCCAGGCCCCACACATCATTTGGCTCCCAGTAGCTGTCGTTTGGTGTTTTTCCCAGCGTTATAAGACCGCCTACCTGAAGTGTGTTACAGCAGTAATAGCCTAGACCGCCTATCCCGGTTAGAAAATCATCACTATCTACATCGGAAATATCATAAGACGCTTCGGTCCTGATTTCATAAAGACCTTCTTGCATGGGTGCGCCGAATACCGAAAGTGCCAGACATGATATCAAACAAACAATAAGCAACCTCTTCATATTCTTTCCTCCTGTTTTGTTGTAGTCTGTAACGTTTTTGAGTTATACTCAAGCAAGAATTCTGTTAAATAACGGACCCCAAGCGAGCCGCCGCCTCCCCATACACCTCATCAACCGGGATATTCTGCATGCATTTGTTGTCAATACATGGCGAGAACCGGTGATTTAGCATATTCACACACGGACTGCATGAAAGACCCGCTGTAATTGGCTTTATTTGTTTGCTGAGCGGAGAATAGAGAGTAGGGGTCTCAGGCCCGAAAAGAGCAATGCCGTTGATAGAGGTCAGTGCGGCAAAATGACACGGCCCGCTGTCATTCGTGATCAAAAGATCGCTCAGACAGTAAAGTGTCAGCAACTGGCGCATGGTTGTCTCGCCGGCAAGTGAGAAAACCCGCGGTTTTTCACCAATCATGGCGGCAATCTTCTCGGCCTCCTCTCGTTCGCCTGGCGCTCCGGTAATGACAATTGCTGTATTCGGGAAATTAGAAAGAATTTGTTTGCCAAGCTCGATGAAATTCTCGGTAGGCCAGCGTCTAAGAGGAAGAAGATCACTGCAGTTCGGATTGAGTAAAACTATTTTTCCGTCAAAAATTTTTTCATATTGCGCTGTAAGTATTGACCGGACTTCTTTCTTGTCTTTGTCTTCCGGCTTGAATTGGGGCAGTTCTTTTTCATTTTTAATTTGTTCTTTCAGCATAGGGGTCTGTGAAGCGGGTGCTTTAAGTGCACGCACAAGAGCAGTGAATGAACGGCTGATATGGTGCTGAAAACTGTAATTTAATTCATGTGTGAACAGGCGGCCTCGATAAGGTCCTTCTGAAGTAAAATTGTAATACCCGACTCTGTGGCGTGCACCGGTAAGATACGTGATGATAGCCGAAGAACGGGTAAGTCCCTCCATGTCTATTGCCGCGTCAATTTTCTCACGCCGCATTCGTATCATTGCGCGCCATAATCCTGAGATAAATTTTGGAAGATTAGAGTCATCTATGGTGATGATGTTTTCCGGTTTAAAATACGGGAGAAGATCTACAATGGGGCGGTTTTGTTCGAATGCCAGGAAAAACATGTTGTTTTTTCCTACAAGCTTGGAGGCTTCTTTAAAGGCGGGGCAAGCCAGGACAGTTGATCCCATCTCAATCAGCTTTACAAACACGATCCGTTTCGGGGGTGATACGTGTCGTTGACCGGAAAAAAAACGTCGCACTGCTTCAATAACAGACAATAGAGCGCAAGCTGGTTTTCCCACCAGTTTATCCAGCATAAGAATCCGTTTTGGTGTCATTTGACGTAGATTCTTCCAAATATGCTGAATACGTGCAAGAGAAGACTGAGAGGAGCTTTTTGAGCTATAGCGTAAAAAGCAGGAGTCAGGAGTCCCGCCGCCGCCAAGGCTATGGCGGGCGAGCAGGAGTTAGCCGCCTACGCTCAGAAGCTACGGCGCGCCACGGGAATTCAGAATTAATTCCGTCGGGATTATGCAAAAAACAGTTTTCTTTCATTTTTTAAAAAAGATTCCGGAAAACGGATCGTCTCGTTTCTTCATGTTAGTATCGGTCGATAATGTAAGGGAAAAGACAGGTAAAACAACAAAACAAGGGAGGAAGAGAAAATGACAAATGTAAATCATGTACTGCTGGCAGGAAATTTGACAAGAGATCCAAGAGTACGGAAAGTCTCAACAGGAGCGACTGTTGCCGATCTGAGCCTGGCAACTGCTCAGGGCCGTAAGAATGATGAGAAAAACGGCAATGGTTCTACCTGCTATGTGGATATATCCCTGTGGGGCAAACAGGCGGAAACATGCGGCGAACACCTTGCCAAAGGCTCGCATGTACTTGTTGAAGGAAAACTCCACTTTGATCAGTGGGAAACCGAAAATGGGGAGAAACGAAACAAATTGCGCGTTCGGGCAAGTCGCGTGGACTTCCTCGGCCGCCCAGTTAACAACGGGAAGAACGAATAAATAAAGTCGATGGAGCCTTGAACCGCATTATTGCACCAGTTCAGATTGCTGAAACGCCACGGCGTCAAGGGTGAAGCTGTATAACATACCGCAAACCCTTGAGAACAAAGGCGATTCAGTGATCTGGGCTGGCCCGCAGGGTGAACAAAACGAAAAATATCTGAAAAATATCAACATTACAAAGTGTGTCTTTTGATTTTATGTCAGAAATGCTCACAACTATCATTGCTATAAGTCTTTATAAAACCCTTTTCGTTTTGTTCATGCAATATGCGGGTGAAGCGTGTCCCGCTCCTGCGGGACTCTGCTTCAGGGCCTTTATTTTGCGCCTCAACGCAAAATTCGCTTTGAGCCATGTCAAAGTGTTTGTATTATTTAAGATCCATGATTAGTCACTGGATAGAATGGAAAGAGAAATGTGCTTTAGCGTTGTGTTCCGAAGAAATACAGGAACAACTGCGCCAGTTTGCTTTTCTGCGCTTTCGCAAGCTGGCATTCCAGTACGTTCATCGTACCAGTGTCGGGAACGGGCAAGCACTGGTTCCCGATAAAAAAGATGCCTGGCATATGTTCGAAACGCACCTTGTCGTAAAAACAACAAAACAGGGCAAGCGTTACAAGGACTGGCTTTTTGCCAGAACAAGATGTTCGGATGATGCTCCTATTGACGTAATACAGGGAGGGGCGTCGTTAATCATGCGTGATGTTGTGCGGGAGCATCTTAGGCGGGAATATTCACCGAATAATATGGTATCATTCAACAAACCTCTTTCGGCTGAAGGCACCTTTACACTCGAAGATCTTCTTCCGGGAGATATAGACCCGTCTTGTGAAGCTGAACTTCACGAATATGAAGAACTCGCAGAGAGACATGCGAAAGATGTTTTTAGAGATATGGAGCAACGTGAACGAGTAGCATTTCTCGCGAAAGATATAGGTGTGTCCCTTGCAGATAAAGCTATCATTCAACTTGCTGGATGCAAAAAAAGCGTACTGAATACTGCTTATCACAATTTCATGAAAAAGATTGCCAGCAAACTGATAAATGAATATCCGGATGATGGGCATGAATCAGTACTCAGGCTTACTATGATGACAATCAGCAATATAAAAGAGAATGTGTGGAACTGGGGGAAATCGGAAAAAGCATGTGCGCATCTCTTTGCTGAATAAAGAAGAAGTTTCATGAGTAAAAAGAAAAAAACAAAATTACCGGAATTAAAGATCAAGTCGGTGCCCGGCTGGCAGAAGCAGCGGTTTGCGCGTTGGCTGGCTGAGTGGGAGATTGATAAGGAGCTTAAGCTCTCTAAAGACGTAGAAAATGATAAGAGGCCTACAGAAACAACACCACAGCTCTGCGAGCAAGATGTTGATAACGTCATTGATCCTGTCAGGAATGAACCGCCGGTTCGCTCCGGCCAGATACGTCTTCTTTCACCGGAAATCTCGCCTGTCATAGACAGACCCCTATATGTTGCTGTTCTACAGGAATCGAAACATGATTCTTTCCTCGCCGCGCCTTACAGCCGCTTTTCTGAACCAGCTTCAAATGGAGAGTTATTGACAGGGCGCAAGGTCCCCTGTGTGAAAGTGCTCTGTCTGTGGAATGCACATTCTATTCCGTCAAATATTCTCCAAAAAAGCTGGATGGTAGATGATTTATCGGAAGACGAGAAAAATGAGGCGATGACCTTGTTTAAGCATCTGACAGAAAAAGCCAACTTACCCATAGGTCTCGAGAAACGGGTTGGTCCGCCAATTTATCATCCGGAAGATCCAAGGAAAATCTATCAACAGGAAGAAGCAGAACTGATGAAAGTTGTGCAGGAAAGGCCTGATACTGCTGTTACATATCATTTAGAACAGAAAAAAGAACTGCCTTTAGCGGCTGAGTCGAGAACCCCTTACGAAACAGGCAAGGACTTAAAAAATACTGTTTCTGAAAGCCGCGATGATAAAGAAACGGAAAATCCTCCCAAACACGATTGACCTTTTCCTACTCCCGACTCCCGCATGAAGAAATATTAACTTTTTCCGGAAAACCCTTTCTTTCATTTCTTCCTTCTATATATGGAGATAGAAAAGGTTTCAGGTGTCGGGTTTCAGGGGGGGGAGAAGGGAATTATAAATGATGAGTGACTTGTTCGGCGTTTTATCCTTCGTAGCTATTTGAGCGAAGAAGGAAGCCATGAAGTGCGAAGCATGAATTAGAAGAAGAAATTGGGAAGAAAAAGAAAGGAACCGCAGATGAACTTGGCGCGGATAAAATTAGGAATTTTGGAGGGGGGAAGCCGCAACCGCTAGACGAAAATGAAGGGAGGACATCGAACGTTGAGAAAGGCGAAATACGAGATACGCTTCACGAGATACGAAATAGGAAGGAGATAGAAAATGACTGGTTTAAATCGTGTGGTATTAATGGGGAACCTGACACGGGACCCGCAAATCCGGCAGATTCCGTCAGGGACTTCGGTTGCCGACCTGGGATTGGCGGCTTCTGAGGCTTATAAGAACAGGGATGGCAAGAACGTTGAAACAACCTGTTTTGTAGATATTGTGACTTGGGGTCGGCAGGCGGAAACATGCGCGGAATATTTGTCAAAAGGCTCACGCGTTCTTATAGAAGGACGCTTGCAGTTGGATCAGTGGGAGTCACAGAATGGTGAGAAACGCAGTAAAATGCGTGTGCGCGCAAGTCGGGTACAGTTTTTGGGTTCTCCTAAAGGCTCAAGCTCCGCAAAAAAGGATTCTGTACAGGTAGGCATTCCTGTTGCTGGGGGCTCGTCTGCGGAAACTGATGATGTGCCGTTTTAACGGGAAAGTCTATAGGGACTCTCTCAAGACAGATCCTCGGCCGGGTTTAAGGAATATAAGATTATGAAAAAAGCAGTAATTGAAAAACCGGTCATTGATTCTCTGATATATGAGATCCGCGATCATAAAGTCATGCTTGATGCCGACCTTGCCGAGCTCTACGGAGTCGAGACAAAGAATCTGAACAAAGCAGTTAAGAGAAACATTGCCCGCTTTCCGGATGACTTCATGTTTCAACTCTCCACGCAAGAGGCAGAAAACTTGAGGTGCCAATTTGGAACCTCAAGTGCAGACAGCTCCGCCCATGGCGGTCGCCGTTACTCTCCCTATGTATTCACTGAGCAAGGCGTAGCCATGCTTTCAAGCGTTATAAATAGCCCTCAAGCAATACAGGTCAATATTGAGATTATGCGGGCCTTTGTCCGCATCAAAAAAATGCTTGTCTCTCATACAGGCCTTGCCCGCAAAGTAGACGCTATGGAAAAGAAATATGACAAACAGTTCAAGGGTGTCTTTGATGCTCTCCGGAGACTCATTGGTTCGTCTTCCGGGCCCAAGCAGATCAAAGGGTTCTCAAAATTCAAATAGTATTTTGATATTCCAAGATGGAATCTTTAAGGTCACAAATTGTGACCTTAACCGGATATTGCATAATTAGATACGAGGAAAAGCGCTCTAATGAATTTCCGGGCCCGATTGACTGCGTTGTTATTGGTGTATTGACCAGTGGAATTTACGTTGCAACGTAAATTCCACTCGGATATGCTTATGTTATGAGTTTTCTTGTGCAACTGGATCATCGTCTGTTTTTTCTGATTAATAACGGGCTGGGTTGTGAATGGCTGGATGACATATTTCACGATATAACCTGGCTCGGCGGCTGGACGATAGGTATTGTTGCCCTGGCTTTTCTTGCCGAGACAGGAAAAAAGATTTTTCTGCGTCATCTGCTGGTTTTATTTGTTGCCCTACTTTGTCTTTCTCCCGTGAATACTCTGCTTAAGAAAACCATCAACCGCTCAAGACCAGCCAGAGCGTTTCAGGAACAAATTGAGGAGGGAACAGTAAATGTCAGAGTCGTTGGGGAAAGATTACGTAAAAAATCATTACCTTCCGGGCATTCCGCATTGGCGTTTTTCTTTATGACGTATGTCGGGTTTTATAAGCGGGCGTATCGGTTCTGGGCGTTATTGCTGGCTTCTTTGATAGCTTTCTCCAGAGTGTATGTGGGTGCTCATTTTCCCGCGGACTGCGTGGCCGGTGCCTTGTTGGGAATACTTGGCGGCTGGCTGGCCTGGAAGGCTTTTCTTTATTTAAGTAAGAGGTGCGAAAATACCGCATGACCAAAGTAAGAGAGACCACTCAAACTGAGTATCGGATCTGTTTTTGGCTTCTTCTTATTGGCGCCACTTTATTCCGATTGTTCATTGCCGGCAGGATAGGGCTTAGCACGGACGAGTCACACTATCTCATGTACGCGCGATATCCTGCCTGGGGATATTTTGATCATCCGCCCATGGTTGCTTTTCTGGCAGGACTGACCACCTGGTTCGGAAAACTTGGAGAGAGCCCTTTTTTTCTGCGTTTAGGACCGGTTATATGCTGGTTTTTAAGCATAGTCTTGTTAAGAGCTTTGACTCTTGTTCTTTACAAAGATGAAAAAATAGCGTTTTGGGCATCCATTCTTCTGTTGCTGATGCCTGTTCATCATCTGCTGGCTATAGCGTTACTGCCTGATTCCACTTTAAACCTGTTCTGGTGCGGAACTCTTGTTGTGTCATGGCTCGCAATGCGAGACGGAAAATGGAGTATGTGGATTCTCGCGGGATTACTGCTCGGCGGCGCGCTTCTTAGCAAATATCATGGTGTTCTTCTCCCCTTGTGTCTGTTTGGCTATGTGCTGAGTTCGCGACAGCACCGGCATTGGCTGGCAAGCCCCAAACCGTATGTCGCGGCGCTTGCGGGATTTCTCGTGTTCCTCCCCAATATTATATGGAATTACAGGAATGATTGGATTTCGTACGGGTATCAGCTTGGTCATGGCGGTGGTGGCGGATATTTCAGCATTGGCAAATTTTTTGAAAGTATCGGCGGGCAATTAGCGGCTGCTTCCCCAATACTTTTTGTTTTACTTGTTTTATCGTTTGTATTTCTTGCAAGAACAAAACAGCTTTCCGAAGAAGATCGTTTTGTGTTATGGACGAGCGCACCGGTATTTGTTTTCTTCTGCGGCATTGGACTGTTCGGAAAAGTATTGCCGCATTGGCCCGCAGCAGGGTGGTGGACAGGAACGCTCGCCTTAACAGTTACGGTTTTAAGAAAAACTACTGTCGTAGGAAAAACCGGAACAAGATGGCGGCGATGGATTATTGCCGGAGCAGTTCTAGGGTTTTTATCGGTTGTTTTTATTTACGCGGCAATAGCATGTCCGGTCATACGTATTTTGTATAATGGCACCCGAAAAGTGTCATTAGAACTCCATGAGAAATTACAGGCCGTGCCCGTCATGAAGCCGTTCAGAAGCAAGTATGATATTACCAATGATATGTATGGATGGGATGTGGCCGGCAGGGTGACGGAGAGAATAAGGCATTCCATGCCCCGGCCGGAAACGACCTTTGTGTTCTGTCATCGTTTTTTTACCGTTAGTCAGTTGACCCCGTATCTAGATTCCGAGACTAAAACGACTTCGCTTAACAGGCGCCCAAGCCAATACCGGTTATGGTTCAAAGCGCCTGAATACAAGGGATGGGATGCGTTGTTTGCGGATGTTGAGCGATGGAAAAAAGGGTGTGATCGATATTTGCCGCTTTTTGAAAGAGTCGATCCCGAACCGATAATAATTGAAGTGCTGCGAGATGGTCAGGCGGCACACAAATTTTATGTTTATAAATATTATGGGTTTAAAGGGAAATACGAAGAAAGAAGGAAGAAGTTTTAGACGGGATTAACCCCAGTGATAAACACGGGGCAGGCAAGATCAACAAGATAAAGAATTGTCAATCATGCGGTTAAAACCGCCTGTTCGAGAAAGGGTATAATATGAGAAAGATATCGTTGACGATGTTTTTTGTTATGTGTTTTGCGTTTATTGTTCATGCAGGCGAGGATTCAGTATTCAGCGCTTTCTGTGATGATGTAAAATGCGATTATATTAATTTTTATTCAGGTGAAAATCTGCTCAAACTTGGCGGCGGACTTGCGGCGGGCGCTATTTTGGCTAACAGTACTGCTGATGAAGATATTTATGAATGGTATACCAATGATGTTAAAAGCGCGAATACTGACGATATGGCCGATATGGTCAAGGAGTTTGGGAATGGACTGATAACTGTTCCTGTGTATGCCGGCGCATACGCGCTCAGTGTGTTTGGTGATGGAAATAAAGCGTGCGATATTGCGGGGGAATGGGGCCAGAGATCTTTACGCGCGATCATAGTCGGAGGACCGGCAATGCTGGCGCTGCAGGTTACTACAGGCGGATCGCGGCCAACCGATGACGAACATGAATATGATTCTACATGGCGCCCGTTCGAAGATGGCAATGGCGTGTCGGGTCATTCATTCATGGGCGCTGTTCCGTTTATATCGGCGGCAAAAATGACAAAGAACCGCGCCGCTAAATCCCTGTTCTATGCCGGTTCGGTTTTATGCGGACTTTCCAGAATAAATGATGAAGACCATTATTTTTCGCAGTCTCTGCTCGGCTGGTGGATGGCGTATCTGGCCGTAACTTCTGTGGATAAGACTCAGGCAGAAGATCAATTGGTGAGTATCTCTCCGATCTTGATCAATGACTGCGCTGGTGTCGGCATTACATGGGAGTTTTAGAGAGGGATGAGGGCTGAAACCTGAAACTTGAGCGGAAGAGAAAAGAGGGATGGAAAGAGGAGAATGGTTGACTTGTCCCCCGTCTTGTCCGCCGTAGCCTTGGCGAAGGGGGATGGTTAATGGAAAATGGTTAATGGTTGATGAACAAGGGAGAAATTGGGAATTAGACAAGATGACTGAATTTTCGATTATAATTCCGACATGGAAGAACATTAAGTATCTCGATCTGGCGTACCGTAGTATTGCCCAGAACAGCGCGGCTGATCATGAAGTGATAGTGTTCTTTAATGAATTTGATGAAGACTGCGAACAGTGGCTGAAAGATAAGAATGTTCTGCACGATAAGGCTGCCGAGAATCTCGGGGTTTGCGGCGCGGTCAATCGTGCGGCAAAACTGGCCACGCAAAAATATATTTGTTTTATGAATGACGACATGTACGTGCTTCCGGGCTGGGACACGGCACTTGAAAAATATTTTGATCTGTCGGACAAGTTATGGCTTTCGGGTACAGCCGTTGAAGCCGGTAAAGCAACGCCCTGTTATATCGGGGGGTGTGATTATGGAGATTCACCTGAGAATTTCCAGGAAGAAAAGCTTTTAAAGGAATATGAAACGCTGAAAAGGTCTTATGACGTTGTCAGTACATGGACGCCTATTCTTATTTCGAAATCCAATTGGGATGAGATAGACGGCCTTGATGAGAACTATTTTCCTGGTAACGGCAGTGATCCGGATCTGGCTATGAAAATGTATCAGTACGGTTGTCGTCATTTCATTGGGGTTGGAACGAGTCTGGTATATCATTTTTCGCGAAGCACCATATCAAGGTTCGATGATAAGAAGACCATGGACCAGAAAGACTACTTCAAACAGAAGTGGGGCATGTCGTGGAAGAAGTTTTTCAGAAAAGTAATACACCGTGATAAAATGATTCAGCCGCCTGTGGATCGAAGCTAAAGGAAGAGTTGCCCGCCCGTCCGGCTTCGCCGAACTAGCCTGCCCGAGCCGGCAGCGTCTCGTGTCGGCCAGGGATAAAACGGATTTACGCGGATAAAGAGTGATTCTGGAAAAGAAAAGGTGAGTTATGCTGAAAACGAATAAAAACACTGTTTTTATTGTTCTTATCGCAGGTGTTATCTTCACGTCGACAGTGTTCGGTGCCGACCAACTGGCTTCGTTCCGACAGATTTATGATAAATCTCTTAAAGAAATACAAACCGAATATGCGGGCAATGAAAAACATTGCGCTGACTGTTATATAAAGGCCCTGCAGAACCTGAAGGTAAAAGCGCAGAAGGCGGGTGAGCTGGAAACCATAATGGCAGCGGATAAGGAGCAGAAGAGATTTGAAGCTGATAGAGAAGTTTCTACTAAGGACCTGATTGATGGGTTTCCTGAAATTAAGTCCCTGCAGATTATGTGCAGGGATTCCAGACGCAAATGCTCTTTTACGCGGGATCAGCAAATACTTTTTTTGAATAAGAAATATATCGGTCGCTTGACCGGCATGAAACGGGATTTAACAAAAGCTGAAAAAATAGACGAAGCTCTTAAGGTTCAGGCGGAAATCAAACGCGTGGAGGCAAGTCCGGAAACAACAGCCGCGGTATTCAGAGTGGCAGAATATGAAACATTGGAAAAGATATTGGGTGAATGTAAGGCAGCTTTGCAGGGGGCACGCACGTTAGCCGGCCAGCTGAAACAAAGCAAAGCTAAAGGGTTGAAGGCAAAGAAGCTGAAAGAAGACGCGGAAGACACGCTTAAACGTTTATCTTCACTGAATGTTTCGGATCTTACTACCAGCGACAGGGATCAGGTCGCACAATATAAGCAGCAAATCACGGCCTTGCAGAAGAAACTTGATTTGGATGTCAGCCTTGATCTGGGGTCTGGAGTAAAGATGGAATTTGTATGGATAAAAGCGCTGAATTGCTGGGTCGGAAAATATGAGGTTACAAATGAAGAATACAAACGCTTCAAGTCTGATCATGACATGGGAAGTCTTCAAGGGCATAGTCGTAATGGTGATAGACAGCCTGTGTCGAATATATTTGATGAACGTGCCGCAGACTATATTCGCTGGATAAATGCAAAATGTGCAGAGCAGCTTTATGGTTTGTATGAGATAAGACTGCCGACCCCGAAAGAATGGCAGGCATATGCACAATGTGGAGATAATAGGAAATATCCATGGGGAGATGATATGCCTCCGAAGTACGGGAATTATCGTGATGAAACAAGCAATGAAGGATTAATGGAGAATCGTGCTGCTTCAGGGTATAGAGACGGTTATGTTTTAACTTGCCCTGTAGAAAAAAGCGGAAAGAATGAATGGGGCTTATATGGTGTTAGCGGTAATGTATCGGAAATAACAAGTGAGTTGTGCGGTGAAAAATATTTTGCTTGTGGTTCGTCTCATCAAGATCCTTGGAATAATAGCACGAGAGTAGTCTGTTCCTTTTGTCATCAGTTGGGAGCAAGATCTACTCATTCGGCGCTTGGTTTTCGCCTGCTGCTGGTCCCTGAATAAGCGGGGATTTCGTTATGAGAGCGTTGAAGGTCCCCGAAAAGCATGAATAGTTGTCCATTCTTTCTTTGCACTTCCTTATCTGTGGTTTCATTATCTTGCTTGTGCCTGGAGTATATTTATTTTTGTGCGTTTCTTGATTGTAAAATATATGTATGTTGTGTTTGACATCAATAAACTATTGTTTTATACGAGATTCTTAAACTTGGCGGCATAAGTTATAGGAGGGGAAATGAAGTCAGTAATACGTATAGTTGTTTTCTTGTTCATCTTGTTCTTGTCCAGGGTTGAAGCGGAACAGCCGCCGCAAGCCAAAGGTTCTTTGAATAGGGCAGTTCCTGTACAGCGAGTAGTCGCTGCACTTCGCAAAGGCGCTGAGCGGATAGAAATCAGGGATAAGTGTGTCAACAGTAAGCTCACATGGGTTGAAGTTGATTACTATGATGAGGATTACCCTCTTACGGTCAATGTGGTCTCCGTCAAACAGCCTAAACCTGACAAAATCATTTATTTGTTGACTTCCAGCAGTCTTAATTTCCGCAGCAGTTTCTTTACGCCTGTTGAAAGCAGTATGGCAAAGTATCTTGCAGACAAGGGGTACCTTGTTGTGGGCATTACCCCCCGCGAAGATAATGTGCCGCTTGATGCAGATCAGAGCGTTATGGCTGATTGGGGGATAGAACAGCACCGCAAGGACATCCGAGAGATTATTGAACTGGTTCAGAAAGCCATAAAGAAACCGTATGAACTTCTTGGTCATTCACTGGGGGCAATTTGTGCGCTGGACTACGCTGCGGTTTATTCCGAAGAAGATTTTAGAAAAGTGATATTGCTGGATCTTCCTTCTTTTGATCCGGTTCTTCAACAGGATAAAATACAGAACGCAACTCTGGCGTATGATGCGTACAATCAGCTTATGGTAAGCGGGGTTTATTCCGAACATTCAGTTGATGATTTTAAGCTGCTGCTTATGGTATCCGCGCTTTATCCGGATATTGATTCCGGCGTTTCACGCGACTTTGTAGGGTTGCCCGGAAATTTTACATATAACGGACTGCTCCATTTTTCGCTTATGTACACATCTTTCCTGCCTGGAATTATTACGGATCTGACCGGGTTGCCCCAGGAATGGCCTATGGTGCTGGGCCACGCGGTCGGATACTATGACTTTGCTCTTGATCCAGCACAGGATGATTTTGGCCTTTTGTTTACTGATGTTGATAAACTCCGACTCCTTTCTGTTGAAATTGGTTCGGGCAGTGCGCCGCTTGCGCTTGCAAAAGATTATACTTCCGCAATTGCCGGTCTTAACGGGTATCAGATTAACTACGAAGACGTTGATGAGTCGTTAATTTGGATTAACGGACAATTGGGTATGGGGGCACAAACTTACGGTGCAGATTTGATTCGTCAGGCAGGAAATACGGACGTTAAAGTTATAATAGCTCCATTCTACGGGCATATTGACGTCATTTCCAGTGATACGGCTGCCGAAGATATCTGGCAGCATTTTGCTGAATAAACTAATTCGCGGGGGAGTTTTTACTGAATGAGCATCTGCCGATTGGCGCGTTCTGCTCCGTAAAAATAAGCTCAAAATTGGTTTTTTCTTCATCGTTCGGTTCAAATGGCGGTTCGGTTTTAAAGCGCGGGTCTTTGCCAAACAAATCACAAATTTCTTCAAAATAATTGAGGTTATCCGTTGCTATATGAATATGACCGCTTGACTTGAGTGTTCTATACAGGGCATCAAGAAAGGAAGAAGTAAACAGCCTTCTTTTATGATGCCTTTTTTTGGGCCATGGATCCGGAAAGAAAATATAGAACGAAGAAACGGTTTCTGGAGGGAGCAGGTGTTTTACAGCGTAAGAAGCTTCGATTCGGAGTAATTTAACGTTATTCAAACCCTCGCGAATAATTTTCTTATTAACTTTACGCAGGCGTACTAATAGGCGATCTATACCCAGGAAGTTGATTTCGGTGTATGATTTTGCTCTGGCAACAAGAAAGCGGCCTTTTCCGCATCCCAGATCAATTTCCAGCGGTTTGCCTGGGTTGAATATTTCTTCCAGCGACAGAAGTTGCGTCCAGCTTTCAGGTGAGATTATCGATGTGGAATTCTGATGATTCACCGACCAAAAAGGCGGGAAAAGAATCCGCTCTTGTCGCTTCGATCCATTGCGGCTTCGATATGATCAAGTGCAAAGATCTGGAAGCCTTTCGGACCGTTGTTGATTTTGTATTTTTTTGCTGCGGTGTAAAGGCCGTTCTTTCCTGCCTCTACGTATTGATTTATTTTTGCAGGTTTATCGGAACGTTTTTGAGCAAGTGAGTTGAGTAGATGCGAAAAAGTACGTACAAGGTTTTTCTTGGCTTCCCAGTCGCCTTGCTTTGCTTTTGTAATGTCTCGTTCTAACATTTTGGCTTGAGCGGCTTTACCTGACTGACCGCTATTGTTTCCATACCCCAAAGGAATCTTCATGTTTCTGTTGTTCTCCTTTTTATATTTTAAGTCTGGATAAGCTGTGTTCCCTTGCTTACGAAGCCCTTGAGGGAAGAAAAATAAGCTATCACCGTAGTGAGAAATGATCAAGTTTTTTCAGTATATGTTGGTGTAACACCCTCGACATCAGGAAAAAAAAAGCCTAACCTGCCTGCTGAAGTCTGCTTAACTAAAAAGGAGCCGGGATTTCGAGGATGAAACAGAACAAATTAGAAAGATTGGAGCGATTTCTTGTCCGGCTTATAAAGACGCCCGAAGGAGAAAAAAACCTGAACAGACCCACGAAGCTATTGCTTTGGCTTCTCAGGCAGCTTTCTCGGATATATCGGGCAGTCATTCAGATGCGCCTTTTACTGTATCGCAAAGGTATTTTCAGGCATCATACTCTTGGGTGTCAGGTTATAAGTGTTGGAAATTTGACAGTTGGCGGAACCGGAAAAACCCCTGTTGTAGAAATTTTTGCGCGTGAATTGCAAAAAGCGGGCCGCAAAGTTGCAGTATTGAGCAGGGGTTATAAGAAACAGGAGCCGCCTTTTTTAAAGCGGATAATTGACAAGATTTCGTTTCGCGAATTTCGCCGATCGCCGCGAGTGGTGTCTGACGGGAGTAAGCTTCTTTTGAATTCCGCAATGAGCGGAGATGAGCCTTATATGCTGGCATCGAATCTTCCTGAAGTGGTTGTGCTGGTAGATAAAAATCGTGTTAAAAGCGGCAGATATGCCGTAAATAAACTTGGCTGTGACACCCTCGTGCTGGATGACGGGTTCCAATATATGGCTCTTAAACATCGGGTAGAAATTGTTTTGGTTGATAAGACTAATCCGTTTGGTAACGAGCGGGTTCTGCCAAGAGGTATTCTGAGGGAGCCGGTTAAGAACATCAAAAGGGCTAATTTTATATTTATTACAAAATCAGACGGGAAAGACAGCCAGAAGCTTAGAGCACGTTTGCGCGAGTTGAATTCCGATGCTGAAATAACGGAATGTTGTCACTGCGCGCGGTATTTACAGGATGTATATTCAGGCGAAAAGAAAGAGTTAAGCTATTTGAAAGGGTTAAATATTACTGTTGTTTCCGGAATTGCGGCACCAGGCGGATTTGAGAAGGACCTGGAGCAAAGAGGAGCCAAAACAGCAAAGGTTTTTCGTTTTGCCGATCATCATAGATACGCTCAGCAGGAAATTATTGATATTATTAATAAAAGTAAAAAGCTTAAAGCGGATGCAATCATAACTACGGAGAAAGATGCCGTAAGGTTCCCTTTGCTTGAACGGCGTGATGTTCCGATTTTTTTCCTGCGGGTGGATATTGAGATACTGAGCGGTGCTCTTGATTTGCAGGAATGCATATCAAGGATATGTTTTAAGAATGGTTGACCCGCCTGCAGCGTTACCTGCCCGAAGCACTTCGTGCAACGATGTAGGCGGGTGCGCAGCATTGCGGGCAGGTGGTTGATGGTGAAGAAATGGCAAGTAATATTCTGATCTGCGGAACAAACTGGTTGGGCGATAGTGTTATGAGTATGCCGGCCATTCAGATGCTGAAAAATTATCAGCCCGAATGCCGAATAACAATTCTTGCGAAATCCAGATTAGCATCGCTTTGGGCAATGCATGCTTCGGTTGATGAAGTTATCGAGTATCAATCCAATGCTGTCCGAACAATTCAGATTTCAAAAGAGATCAGAAGACACAAATTCGATAGGGCGTATATTTTTCCTAATTCTTTCCGGTCAGCTCTGATTCCTTTTCTTGGCTGTGTTCCTGTTAGAATCGGGTTGCCCGGTCATCAGAGGGCCTGGTTGTTGACTGATGTTGTAAAACCTTCTGCAGATCAGGATCGTATGCATCAATCCCGGGAATATTTTAAGATCATGGGGCTCAAGAATGACAATAAGGATTTTGATGTACCGCGTTTATCAGTACCTGAAGCGCTAATGAAAGAAGCTGGCGTGAAAATAGAGGCAATATCATGTAAAAAGCTGACAGGTATTTTCCCCGGCGCCGCCCGTGGTCCGGCAAAACGATGGCCGCTTGAATATTTTATTGAGACAGGCAGAAAACTGGTCAGCACCGAAAAATGCGGGATATTGGTGTTTGGAACCGAAAAGGAAATTGATTTATGCGGCAAAGTTGTTGAAGGCATTGGGGATAAGGCTTTGAATTTGTCTGGTAGCACGTCACTTCAGGAACTTGCAGCTTTACTGGAGTTATGCAGTGTTGTCATAACTAATGACAGCGGAGGGATGCATCTGGCAGCGGCTGTCGGAGCAAAGGTTGTTGCTGTTTTTGGGCTGACTGATCCATGTAAGACGAGTCCGCTGGGAATGGGACATAAAATAATAACAGCAGATAATGTTTCCCCTTCACGCGATATTGAGCGTGATTCTGAAACTGCCCGTAAAATTTTGCAATCCATAAAACCCGAAGCGGTATTTGAAGCGGCCTCTGAATTACTTGCAGATGAAAAATAATATAATTCGTTCAACTTCTGTTGTTGGAGTGTGTACTGGCCTGAGCCGGGTTTTGGGCTTGTTCAGGATGATACTTATGGCCAGTCTGTTTGGCACGTCGGTCTATGCTTCAGCTTTCTTTCTCGCGTGGACGGTTCCAAATATGTTTCGCCGCTTATTTGGAGAAGGCGCATTATCATCCGCTTTTGTTCCTGTTTTTACCGAAAGTATAGAGAAAGAGGGATTGCAGGAGGCAAACAGGCTGGCCGGCAGAGTAATGAGTATGCTTGGTAGTTTTCTTCTGGTGATAGTTCTTCTTGGGCTTTTGTTGGTGAGTGTTTATCTCCAATTTGTGCCGACTGGAGAAAAAGTCAATGCAGTGTTGTCGCTGCTTAGAATAATGCTGCCTTACTTGTTCTTTATCTGCATGGTGGCGCTTTGCATGGGTATGCTTAATTCCCGGCATCATTTCTTTGTTCCAGCTGCAACGCCGGTTCTTCTTAATGTTATATGGATACTTGTCCTGCTCCTGGTATGTCCGTTATTTGTTGATAGCAAAGAGAAGCAGATAATTGTTGTGGCATGGGGCGTACTCGGCGCAGGAATAATCCAGTTACTGGCTCAGATTCCTGTTTTGCTGAAATTCGGAGTCAAGCCGCGTCTTGATTTTGAGTGGCGTGACAAACGTATTAAGGAAATACTTATTTTGATGGGGCCGGCTGCTTTAGGTATGGGCGTGTTGCAGATTAATATGTTCATAGGGAAGGCGTTAGCCCTTGCAGTGGATGAATGGGCGACGGCTGCAATCCAATACGCAGAACTGATTGTTTATTTGCCTTTAGGACTCTTTGCTACAGCAATGGGTACGGTTCTTTTGCCGACATTATCCAGTCTGGTGGCCAGGAAGGAAAAAAAAGAAATGCTGTCCACCGTAAATTTTGGGTTGAGAAGCATTTTATTTGTGATGATACCTGCATCAGTTGGCTTAGTTGTTCTAGCTTCTTCTATTGTGTCGCTGGTGTATGAGCGGGGTCAATTTGATTTGCTGTCCAGTATTTACACAACCAGGGCATTATGTTTTTTTGCGCCTGGCTTGGCGGTGTTCGGCCTGAATAAGGTGTTTGTACCCGCATTTTATGCTCATAAAGATACCAAGACACCTGTTGTGGTTGGCGTTTGGGCATCATTGCTCAATCTTGTTCTGATGGTTGTTTTTATTCTGTTCTGGCCCGTTGGGTATAAACATGCGGGCATAGCTTTTGCGTCGGTTGTATCGCATGCGTTCAATTGTATGGTTCTTGCCTTTTTGCTTCATAAAAAGATTGGTTCACCTGGATGGGGCACTGTAGTTAGTACAATGTTTAGAGTATTAATTATTTCCTGCATTATGGGACTTGTGTGTTATTTCGTTAATATATGGCTTTATGATCTGGCGGGCTCAATCGGATTGAGTTTGCTCTTGGTTCGGCTATGTTCTGTTGGCGGCAGTATTGTCGTGGGCTTTGTTTTATACTCAGTGTTATCAGTTGTTTTCTGCCGGGAAGAAGTGAAAGGTCTTTTATCAAGCTTGCGTAAGTCTAAATAATCCTCTTTCGTCTTCTTCCTTCTGACTGCTGGCTTCTATTCTTTACTTTTCTTGTTTCAAGAGTAAAATCAGAAGAAAAGATATTGTGACTCTTCAAAGAGACAAGGAAGGAATGTAGCAGATGAATCAACAGAAGGACAAAGGCTGGTGGGGGCGAAACTGGAAGTGGTTTGTTCCTGTCGGCTGCCTTGGTTCTCTCGCAATTTTCGCGGGTTTCATCGCATTGATAATATGCTTGGTTTTCGGCATGATGAAATCATCAGGCGTATACAAGGATGCTCTTGCGAAGGCAAAAGCAGATCCGTCTGTCCAGAAAATCATTGGTACTCCGATTGAAGAAGGAATGTTCGTCACCGGCAACATCAACGTCAATGGTTCGTCAGGCCAAGCCGATCTGTCGATCCCTATCTCCGGTCCTGACGGCAAAGCAACGGTCTACGTTGTGGCTGCGAAATCGGCGGGCCAGTGGACATTCTCGACCCTTGTTGTGGAAATCAAAGAAACCAATCAGAGAATCGATCTGCTCGAGTAGATCAAAAAGAAAGCAATAAAATATGGCAAAACTGGTTATAACATTTGAAGAGGAGGATCTTCTCAATTTACAGGAGGTACTTCTTGACGAAGATGAAAAGGCGGCTCTGGATTTTATCAAGACACGGATTGCTCCAAAAATCCCGGGCAAGGGAGCGGGTCACTGCGATTCTTCACGACGCAATCCTTACTTGATGAAGCCGGACGCCCCCGCTTGAAGCAAGATCACTATTCCGGTGACTCCTGTCTTGTTCAGTCTACTCTCTTTCTTTTCCAGTGCCCCATTTGAAACCATGTTATGACGCTTATGCCGTGTATGGATACAGCAAGAGAAATTGCCCACCAGATGCCCTGGGTGGCGGGTTGTAATACCTTTGGGAGTATCAGCGCTGCGGGAACCTGAATGCCCCAGAGACATAATATGGTCAGGATCATGGTGGACATGGTTTCGCCGGCGCCGTTAAGGGCTCTGCCGAGAATAATGCCGGTTCCAGCGAAAAAGAAAAATGGAGCAACTGTTCGTATATAATTTGTTCCGATAGAAATTACTTCAGGAGTTTTGTCGAAGATTCTAATCAGTTCGGGCGCGGCAATAAAAAGAATTGCTCCGATAATAAACATGATGATCATATCTATTCTTACCGCGAGCCATGCCGCGGCCTGTGCTCTTTTCGGCTGTCTGGCGCCAAGATTCTGGCCCACAATAGTTGCCGCCGCATTCCCCAAGGCAAAGGCGGGCATAATACTGATCATAAAGAAGCGGAGCCCGATATAATATGCCGCCGTGGCAAGCATTCCGAATTGGCTGACAATATTCATTATAACCAGAGCCATGAGGCTTCTGGACAGCATCTGCCATGCGGATGGAATTCCTATGCGAACAACCTTCCATGCTACGGAAGGTATAAACTTCCATTGCTTGAGATTGACTTTAATGTGTGTGCTTCCTCTTGAAATAAGTATAACAACGCCGATAGCCGCAATGGCTTGAGATAATACTGTAGCCAGCGCCGCACCGCTGACGCCCATTCCGGGAATGCCTTTAAATCCGAATATGAAAATCGGGTCCAGAATTACGTTAAGAATATTTGCGCAAGCCATTGCGTACATTGGCAAGATCGAATTTCCAGCCGCGCGCAAAATACTGTTGCCGATAAAAAGCACGAATATGGTAAAACTGCCCAGAAAAGATATTTGTAGATAGGCAGTGCCGAGTGAAAGAACTTCCGGAGATGCGTCGAGCAATCTTAAGAGGGGAGTAGCGAAGAATGCGCCTGTTAAGCCGGCCGTTATGCCGAGAACCAGGGCTATTACGAGAGATTGTCCTGCTGCGCTGGAGGCGGCTGCGAAATCATGTTCTCCTACTTTTCGGGACACGTATGCAACTGTGCCGGCAGACATTCCCATTATTATGGGGAACATCATCATTAAGACCGTTCCGCTCATGCCCAGTGCGGCAACAGCATTGGTTCCAAGTCTACCGACCCAGAATAGATCGATAAAGCTTTGCACGTTCTGAAGAACGGCGCCCACCAGCATCGGGCCGGCCAGCCCGAGAAGGCCTTTGCGGAGATTTCCTGTTGTCAGATCATTATTGTTCATCATGAACTTAAGGTTTTAAATTAGCTGTGCAGTTTACACAAAGTGTACGGTTAAGACAAGCTGTAGCGAAGAGATTGCAGGAGTTACAGGTTGCAAGCAGGGGAGAGGGAAGAAGGTTTCAGTGTTCAGATGTCAGGGGAAAGGAGAGCTTCGAACATCGAGCTTCCAACGTCGAAATACGAGATACGTTTCACAAGATACGGTCATACTATTTCGGGAACAGGAAACTCTTTGCGCGAACTGCCTTTTGCCAGGACATTCGCGCGTTTAGCGTTGTCACCGGTAAACTGTTCTGTCTTGTTGTCAAAAGTCAGTTTCGGGCCCAGCACAAATGGCTGAGTTTTCAGGTCCGCTTGACCTTCAAGCTGTTCCAGTATGCTGTTGAGTGTGTTTGCCGCGTCTTCATGAGTGTTCATGTTTGCCCGTACTTCTTCCTGTGTTGCGCTTTGGCCGATACGGTAGGAGATGTTAGCTTGATGACACATTGTTGTGCTTAGATGACCGATCTCTATATCACAATTGAGCAGTTCGCGCTTATTCTGCCTGATAGCTTCGATGAAGTTTTTACCATGATTCGCTCCGCCGTTGCCTGAATACTTTTTTACCTTGTTCCCGTCATTATCATAAGCATGTCCGCCTCCGCGCGCTATGCGGATGAAGCCGTTTTCACATTGGATATAATTGCCGCCGTGGCTGCCAAGATACACTGCCGCCTGATTATGGTATTTAGGATGTGGCATGTTGCGGATATCTATAACAACTTTTACACCTTTATGTTCCATGATTGCAAAAAACATATTGGGCGTTTCTCCATTATCTTTCCACCATCGGTTTCCGGCGGAAATAACATTGGATGGTATATCATCCCAGCCCAGAATATGGCGAAGATCATCAATGTAATGAATACCCCAGTTGCCCATTTCGCCATCGCCCCAGTTCCACTGCCAGTGCCAGTCATAGTGAAAATTCTTTCGCATAATTGGTGTCTTTGGCGCTGGCCCTGCCCAGAGCTCGTAATCACATGTCGATGGTGGATCAACTGGTGCTTCAATCATTCCTATGGGGTTTCTATTATTGATGCTGAGTTTGCTGCAATGGGCCCACAGAACTTTGCCGTATACACCGGCTTGTATGTCCTTGGCGCATTTCTGAACGCTTGGACAGGAACGATGCTGGGTGCCGGCCTGTACGATACGGTTATATTTGCGCGCAGCCTCGACCATCTTGCGTCCTTCTGAAATACTGTGACTGACCGGCTTCTCCACATATACGTGTTTACCCGCCTGACAGGCGAGTATGGCTGCGAGGCTGTGCCAGTGGTTTGGTGTTACAATGACTACCGCGTCAATTTCCTTTTGCTCCAGAAGCTTTCTCATGTCCTGGTATTTTGTGACGGTATCGTTTTCTTTTTTTAATTTAAGGTGCGCTGTGTCCGGGTCGCAGATTGCGGTGACATTTACATCCTGCATGTTGTTGAAATGCCTGAAGTGCAAGCCCCCTTTCTTGCCCATTCCTATGATGCCAACATTGATTTGGTTATTCGCACCAATAACAGAGTGAGGCAAAAGCGAATATACAGTACTGGCCGCAACAGCAGTCTTAATGAAATCGCGTCGTTTCATGGTTTTTCTTCCTTTTTAATACATAACACCTGACGCCTCTAGCGTTTGATACATATTCTTCATGATGCCATGTTTGCAAAGCGTATGATGCTTGTCTGTTTTGTTATTTGGACAGTGTCTTGACTTTAATGTTCCTCCAATGCACGGTGCCTTTGGCGCCGGCATGAATCTGTAATCCGAAAAAGCCTTTCAGGTATGTGTCGTTAACCCAGTTTGCGGCCGGTAGACCGTTAAGCCATGTTTTGACCACATTGCCCCTGGCCATGATAGTCAGCCGGTTCCATTCGTTTTCTTTCAACGCCCGCCGAACTTCCTTATGCTCATTAAGCCACAGCGGATAAAACCAGCCGCCGCAGCTCTGACCGTAGATGCCGGCTGACCAGCATCGCCCCTTCTCAAATCCTTCCAGCTCCGCCTGTGGCCCCAACACCTTTTGTCCCGCAGCCTGCGCTCGGAACATGATTCCGGAGTTGCCGTCTACTTCCCATTTTACTTCGCAGGTAAAGATGAAATCCGTAAAGTCGGCGTTGTCCGTACAGAGATACGTACTGCGTGACTTGGAACCGCAGGTTCCTACAAGAACACCATCCTTAACTTCGAATTTAGAAGGGCCTCCCTTTGGTGTCCATCCGGTCAAATCCTTGCCGTTAAACAAAGAAGTGAATCCTTCGGACAGGTTTGGCTCAGGATCAGTATTGATTAACATCGTTTCCGGTTTCGGTGCGTTTTTCTGTCTTTTGTGCTTATTGAACCAGTCTTTCTGATCCGGATCGATTGAACCTGCATGCGCAATACCACACACAATAACTGTAATAAAAATAACTTTAGCTACTCGAAACATTATCAATCTCTTCAATATTGTTATTTGGTTATGCCGATCTTTTAATGAAAACACCTTGTTTCATACCTTTTTCTTCTTCTGTAAATAAAACACCTGACACGTTCATATATTGACGGCTGTCTTCAAGAGTGTCTCATTTACCCTTTAAAAGCAGTAAAAACGTAATTAAAAAAAATCTTGCATACTGTACATATGTACAGTATATTCTTCTGCATGATAAAGAAACTTACAAAAAATCAGGAACGGATATTTAAGTACATAACCGATCATGCTGATGCCAACGGCAGGCCGCCGACTGTACGGGAGATAATGAAACATTTTAAGTTTCGCAGTCCAAATGCTGTGACCCAGCATCTGCGGTTGATAGAAAACAAGGGATACATCAGTCGCGCACATGGTAAAGCCAGAGGGATAGAGATTATGGTTGAACAGGAAAAGAAAAACGACGACACGGTGAGCATACCGCTGGTCGGCACTATTGCCGCGGGCTCTCCTGTTACCGCCATAGAGAATGTCGAATGCTCTGTTGCATTGGATAAAGACTTGTTTAAAGGCGAGAATATTTTTTCTCTCAGGGTAAAAGGAAACAGCATGAAAGGGATAGGGGTCCTTGACGGCGACATAGCGGTCATTCAGCAGCAATCCACAGCCCGACAGCAGGATATAGTTGCGGTAATTATAGAAGAGGAAGCAACGCTCAAACGTTTTATAAAAGAAAACAACAGGGTTATTTTGCGGGCGGAGAATCCGGAGTTTTCAGACATAGTAGTAGAAGCAGACAAACAACTGCATATAGCAGGCAAACTGATAGGAGTGATAAGAAAATGTTAAGGTCAATAAACACACGACAGGGCGGGTCCGGATGGGCCCAGGTAGATATGTTCACTATTTATACCCCGCCGATACGGGACAATGAGGCACAGGAAGAAGAACATCCGAGACGTTCATCGACATTGTCATGGATGTGTATAGGGGTCGCTGCAATTGAAATGATCGCGATGGTAGTGATGTTGGCGGGGAGATGAAGAGGGAAGGAAGAGGTTTTAGACGGGATCAACAAGATCAACAGGATAAAGAGTTGTCAATCATGCGGTTAAAAAACCGCCTGATTGATAAGGGATTGTGTTTTTCTTTTATCATCCTGTAAATCCCGTAAATCCTGTCAAAATATCCGGGAAAGAAGTATGAAGATGGTGATGTGTCTGAGAGAAATTTGCTGCTGCAGGAAGTCAGCAAACTATTAAACGCTTATTCTCGAAGCATTCTGAATCCTGACTTCTGACTCCTGTATTATGAACGCCGAAGACAAACTTGAGATTCTGTCGCGTGACGGACAGTACGATCTTGCCTGCGCCTGCGGATCCCAAAAAGATGACCGGCGCCATCGATCGAAAAATAATACCTGGATATATCCTGTAACCGTACCGCAGGGCGGGGTTTCCTACATCTTCAAAACACTGCTGTCCAATTCATGTGTGAATGACTGTAAATATTGTCCGCTTCGCGCGGACAATGATACACGCCGCTGTTCACTTCAGCCGGACCGGCTTGCGGAGATATTTCTGGAATATTATCGAAAAAACATGGTGCAGGGTCTTTTCCTGAGCAGTGGAGTAAGAGAGAACCCTGACGCGGCCATGGCGAAGATTAACGATGCAGCCTGGATTTTAAGGAAGAAAAAGAGGTTCAGAGGATATATTCATCTTAAAGTTATACCGGGCGCGTCGGATTCCGCTGTTGAAGAAGCTGTTTCGTTAGGCAATTCTGTTTCAATTAATATTGAAGCGCCGGGTGAAAATAATTTCCGGAAACTTTCTCTGAGCAAAGATTATATCAAAGACGTTATCAGACCGTTAAAGCTAATCAGTAAACTGACGGGCAGGGGCAATAGATACAGCAGAGTAAAACAGACAACACAGTTTGTTGTGGGCGCTTCTGATGAGACGGATAGAGAAATTATCAAATACTCCTGGGGTCTATACAAGCGACTTGGCTTAAACAGGATATACTTTTCGGCGTATCAAAGGGGATTGGGCGATCAGGATCTTCCGGGCGAAAGTTCAGCGGCCGGCAATGGCGATTTGCTTACGAGAGAACATCGTTTGTATCAGGTTGATTTCCTGATCAGGAAATATGGGTTTGATGCTGAAGAGATACCGGTAGGTAATGACGGCAATTTGTCGCTGCTAATTGATCCAAAGGAATCCTGGGCGAAGTGTCATCCTGAAAAATTTCCTGTAGATATTAATAAGGCCGACAGACATGAACTTCTGCGGGTGCCTGGTTTGGGCCATGTAACGGCGGATTTTATTCTGAAAGTCAGGAGCAGGGGCGGCAGACTCAGGAATCTTGAAAATATAGGCCGGGTCGGCAAACGGCTACGGAAAGCAGAACAGTATATAACTTTCTGACGCACCACACCGTTTTTTCAGGGGTGGGGCACGCATATATTCTTCATAAAATAATTTACTAATTGGAATTCTTTTGGGTTTCAGAAGGACGGCAATGTAATTCTTCTGTGATAATTTCAATGATGTGATCCATGGATATCCTGTGGTTTTTGTATTTAGATTCAGGATATTGTCCCGCGTTTAATGTGCCGTTTAGATCGATTTGATAACGGCCTGGTTTGTGCTTTATGCTATAAGACCATTGCGCTGCGGATGTTTTTTCTTTGTGAGTTTTAGGGTCTGATTTCAAGAACTCATAACCTTCAGGATTATGAACAACTACGGTCGCATTGAACACTAACGGATAGTAGATTTTAAATGGCTTTTGGCGGTTAAGTACGGGCTGGATCTGGAAGTAGTCGCGTATCCACACATTTGGCAGGGAAACGAATATATCCTTTTTGCGCATTTCGCAATGACCGTCGAGAATATACTTTGTTTCCAGAATCAAATCTTTAGTAAAGTCATTAAGCCCCAGTACATTAAATGATAGAAGTTCTGCCCCGTTTTCGTAGCTGTTTAAGACTTCCTGCATCCATTGTGCCCGGGTGTTCTTTTCTTTCTTAGAGATTATTCTGCGCATCCATCCGGCATAATAACCCGAGAGAATCAGAGTATCGTTTACTGTCAATTTCCTGTTCTTGTGAACATGTATATCATATCGATTAACAAATCTGCTGCTGTCCGGGGCGTAATCGTCAATACGCACAAGTTTGGGGTTGTCTGGATCCAGCACCAGCGCCTTTCTGCCTGCAAGACCCAAAGGCGGCGCTTTTCTTATGTCGTAATGTTCCAGGGTTGCATCCGCGAATTTGCATCCGGCTTTATCAGGAATATGAACTATTACATGATCAAACTGATCTAAGGAGGGCAGGGAGTCCAGTGTTTGATATTCTGAATTTACCATTGCCAGCGAACTGGGGATATCTACAGCTTTCAGAAGCTGGTGAATCAAGAGCGAATAATCTTTGCAGTCGCCGTAACGGTTTCGAATTGTTTCTCCCGCCGGGTATGGAAGGTTCCCGCGGATTCCGAATTCCAGCGGCTTATATGTGTAATTATCCTGAACGTGCTGAAGGATTTTGTTGATTTTGTCTTCTTTACTTTTTGATTGGGCTGTTAACTCTTGGGCAAGTTTTCGAACGGGATCTGTAATTGTGAGATTCTTCGATATAAACTTCAGATATTCTTGTGCCTCCGTTTTCCATGAGAGTGATGCATCGGCAAGAACCAATACGGGCAAAGTGTTCTCTATTGTCGGCTCAAACGGTTCCCTTATATAGGCAGGCGGATTCTCTACATACCAGAGTTGTCCACCTGGAATAGCCTTTGTCTTTATTCCGTTTGCTGCGTGATGGCGCAGTTTTGCATTTTTCACTATGGCGTAACAGCCAAACCATAAGCAGGGACGTCTTGATGCCATGAACCTGCGTTCTAAATAAAACTCACTTACATCGCCGAAGTTTTCACGTGTTAATACAAGTTTTATTGTGCAGTCTGGCGCAAGATTGGGGACAGGCATATGCAGCGTCTTATCGTGGGTAATCATGTCTGTATTTTGTTTATCTATAACATAGTAGTCGGTCACATTACCGGTTGATATGGTTTCGCCGTTTTTGTTCCGGATTTCCAGTTTGTTTACATAAAGGCGCTCATTTAATGGGTCAAAGTTGGCTTCAAGCGTGCTATATTTTGAGACTCCGTTGGCATCCAGTATATGAATATGCTTGTAACGGGTGGCCTTTAGATGTTTATCGCGTTCAAATGAGAATCCGGTAACATCATAAAGAGTTACGGCGCTGCAGTCTTCGCGTAGTTTGCGGGCCTTGGGATCAGGCAATTGATCTGCGACTATTTTCGGTAATGGCACGGGCACAATAACCGTTTTTATCATGCTGTTCTCGCCTTCACCCAGCATGCCTGATACCTGTTTAAGAAATTCAGCTATATCCTCGTTGTTTGGGCTGAATTTCGCGGCTTTTTCCAGTGACGTTTTGGCTCTTCGATACCACCGTAGTCCATATTCCGCAGATGCTTTCTCATGGTAAACAGATGCCGACGTATACCCATTGGAAATCAGGTTGTCGCAAACCGTGAGAGCTTCGCTGTATTGCTCAAGTGAAGAATAATTTGAGATAAGTTGAAAGGCTATCTCCGGATTAAATGAAATTTTTTCCTGCGCCTTCTTAAGAATTTTAATAGATTCCGGGAATTTCTCGTATTCCGCATAGATTCCGGCTCTGGCCAATTGCGGAGTTAATGATTGATTTTTCTTCGAATAAAGGTCAAACGCCTGATCTACATCTTTCCATGCTTCCTTTTCCGCCAATAGTCTGGTGTAGTCTTTTAGGTCTTCCAAGTCGTCATGTCCCTGTTTGAAAATATTCTTATAAATAGTAATGGCTTCATTCTTCTTTCCCAGTTGGACCAGATACCATGCGTGCCACGCTTGAATTTCAGGTGCTTTTTTGTCCTTTCCTGCTTTGTTCAGGTAAGCCAGTCCATCTTTGTATCTGCCGGCATGAGAATAAGCATAAAGAGTGTTGCTCAAATAAAGGTCTTTTTGGGGCATGAGTTCAAAGGCATGCTCGAATAGCCTTATGGCCATATCGTATTTTTCCTCATCAAGATAATAAAGTCCGAGGTAATTAATATTGGCAATGTTTTCCGTTCGCAAGTTATCCGGCAGGTCGTTTACGGTTACGGCTGGCAGATTATCCTGGTTTCGGAAAAGAATATTTGCGAACAAGTTTTTAGCTTCCTTACGGAACTCGTCATCATCCTTGGTCGACCAGGTCCATGCAAAAAAAGAACGGTTTGATCCGGTCCAGATTCTGGCTTTATAATAAAAAAAAGCCTCGTCTATAGTTCTGGAAAACTCGAAGGATCTTGTCTGCATTCCGAACTCATGCCCGTCGTGAATATTGTTGATTACTTTTTCAGATGATTCCAGTCCAATGCTGCGCAGGTACATATGCATGATGGCGTTCAGCTCAGGTTTGCCAGTGTCGCATACAAATGGCACAATCAGAAATCCGGTGTTATTTAATCCAAGTGCTCCGCCTGTTTCAGCCTCGGGGTTATCTGCACAAACATTTTCCCACTCCATCCATCCGGTGTCTGACAGATCCACTGTGTATTGGAAAAGGTCGGAAGTAAATGTGCCGTAGTTATGTCCGCCTGCCTGTGATACCCGGGACATGTCTATCAGGCTAAAGTGTTTATGGAGTTTTTTTGCCGTTTTGTTAACTTCTTCTCGTTTGCCATTAATACCGCCTACAATCAATTGGTAAACATATCCGTTGTGGCTTATAACCCAGTAGACATAAGATACTCGTTTATTAGCGAGAGAGGCATCGATATCCATCCATGTTCCTGACAGCCCGTTCAGTGTGTAAGGCATTTCTTTTATAACTTTCACGTTTGCCGCTACGCCGCGCAGATTGGTCTTTGCAATCTCGGCAAGAATCTCTGAGGTCAGCTGGTGTGTACTGCCTATTTCTTCTGCAATTATCGTGAATATAATTTCTGGATTTCTGCGCGAAAACATCAAAGTTGCTGCAGGATTTATCTTTGAGGCATTCATTTCTACCCAGGGGTGTCCGGGTGAAGACAGTGTAAAATTTAATTGCTCAAAAGAATACGGTTCTTTTCTGAGTACAGATAAACTCGAGCCGGGTTCAGGCCGCCCTTTTCTGATGCCGCCTACAAAGCCGACTATTATTAAGCTGCCGAACACAATGGCCAGAACGATAGACCAGATTCCCTGCTTGCGCCCCTGGCAGTATTCGGGATGGTTTTTATAATCGACCAAACCAATGATGGCTGTCACAAACCCGCCGGATAAACATATTAGCGCGATAAATAGTACTGCAATGTTAAACAGTATATCCGGATTATGATAAAAACATTTAATTATACTGCTGATGCTTATTGTAAGCCATGCCATCAGCACAAGTCCCAGCGCGATAGAGCAGAGAGTGCTGGTTTCTTTACGCCTTGAGATTTGAAAGCACTTGATGATGCCGGCCAGAATAATGACAAGCCGTACAAATGTCCCGGCAAGCTTGCCTGATTCATATGCTCCGAGTTCAGTTGAGGCTAGAAAAACATACAGCATATTTTCTCCATTCTTTTTAGTCTAAAATAAAAGAATCATACTACAAATGTTGCCTTTTGAAGAAAAGACATATATGAGGCGAACAAATTTGCGGGCAAAAAGCTCAGGAATTCCCTGTTAACTAAAATAGTGGCAGGGCAGATATATATTCTGATAATATTAGGGTAAATTGTTTTTAACATATGGAGGAATATCATGTCAGGACAACAGGATGAAGCTCAACCTGCAAGAAAGAAAAAAACACCTGAAGACGGTATCGCATTATGTCTTTCAGGCGGCGGATACCGGGCCATGCTGTTTCATGTCGGAGCACTGCTTCGTATTAATGAAGTCGGTCTTTTAAGGAAAATAAAAAGAATCTCCAGTGTATCGGGCGGATCGATTACCGCTGGAACGCTTGGCGTTAATTGGAGCAAGCTTAATTTCGATAATAATGGCGTTGCGGATAATCTCCGGTCCCTGCTGGAAGAACCCGTGCGTAAGCTTGCCTCCGAAACTATTGACGCGGAGTCCATTATTATCGGGCTGCTTACGCCCGGTTCAATAGGCGACAGAATAGCAAAAGCTTATGATCGTAATATTTTCAAGGGCGCGACACTTCAGGACTTGCCGGATGATAGTTCGGGACCTCGTTTCGTAATTAACGCGTCGAACATTCAATCCGGAGCGTTGTGGCGTTTTTCCCGTCCCTATATGGCTGATTATCTTGTAGGCATGGTTAAGAATCCAGGGGTTCCGCTGGCAGTCGCGGTCGCGGCATCATCAGCGTTTCCGCCGGTGCTTTCACCTTTTGTACTGCGGTTGAAAGATTCTGATTTTGATCCGGAATCCAGATCAACATTATCCAGGCCGCCTTATACAACGAAAGTTGTTCTGAGTGATGGCGGTGTTTACGATAATCTCGGGCAGGAAACAGCATGGAAACGTTATAAGACTATTCTTGTAAGCGATGCCGGCGGCAGAATGCAGCCGGAACCCAGACCCAAAAAGGATTGGGCCAGACATTCATACAGGGTGTTCAATGTTATTGATAACCAGGTACGTAATCTGAGGAAAAGACAATTGATTCAGGCTTATATGAGTTCGAGCGATGAACACAATGGCGCCTACTGGGGGATCAGAGATGATATCAATGATTACACAGTTCCCGGTTCATTGAGTTGTTCTTATGATAAAACTCTGGAGCTTGCCGATACCCCGACACGTTTGAAAAAACTGGAGGATAAGACGCAGAAGCAGCTGATTAACTGGGGATACGCGATATCCGATGCGGTGATAAGAAAATATTATGATTCGAATATATCAAAACCGGGTGGGATGCCGTATCCTGACGAAATATTATAAAGGGGTCTGATATGAGTATAGTTAAAAGAATAACAATTGATGAGGTGATGGATCATTCACATGTGCGGATACTGATATCTTCACTTTTAGAGGGGGCGGCTTCGATAACGGATGATGACGGTAATTGGGGCGAGGAAGAGTCTTTCTCAGTTGATGCTGAAGGATTGCTGATGCATTTAGGCCTGGAACAGGAGGGGATTGACCCTGTTGACGTTGCAAAAATGTTCATGGAATCCCTGTCGTCAGATTCTGCCGAAACGATTCGGCCGGGAGAGACTGCTAAAGCCGTGATATGGAAATTTATCAAGGAGGGCCAGGTTTTTTTCGTGGGAGCATTCGAAGTGGAAGGCGACCGCAGGAACCCGTCAGCGATCAAGGTATGTGAAGGTAAACGTGACACACTGCGTATAGATGAGCATAGATGTTTTAAAGATACCAGCAGTAACCTTTATGTGCAGGCTTTATCCTGTGATTCAAGGGAAGGCAAATAGGGGGAATTATTAATGAGCAAATTAATACAGAAAGAAGACCTTGTTATACATTTTCTGGATGTTGGGCTTGGAGATGCGATCGTAATTGAATTTCCCGAGGACGATCACGGGAAAAGACTTTGGGGAATAGTGGATTTTTATAACGCGAAGAAATCCATGAATTATCTGGACAGACTGAATACTGTTCGGCCAAGAAGCGAAATCGCTTTTGTCTGCGCGACACACCCACATTCCGACCATATTTCAGGAATAGCCAGCCTGATGGCGGATCCTGATACAAGGCCGGCGGAATTCTGGGACAGCGGGTTCCGGCATAACTCCATGACATACCGCAGAATACTGGGGGAAGTCAGCAAGCATAAAATTAAAATGCGCCGTGTTTCGTCCGGCATGGAATGGTATTACGGTAATGTTCGTGTTACGGCCCTTTCTCCATCCGTTACGCTGAGGAACAGGTATGCAACCTATGGGGTCGACATGAATAATGCGTCTATTGTGCTGCGTATTGAAAATTGCAATGAAGATGCTGTAATTACTCAGTCATTAAGATATGTGGGCAATGTTGATCCTGATATTACAAGGAAGGCCGGAGCCGCTGTTGCAATTCTGGGTGGGGACGCTGAATTTGACAGCTGGGCCAGAATCAGTCAGGAATATCCCTTTATTGAGCGGACATCGAAACATCATCCGCAGGTCAAGAAAATGGTTAATCTCTTGAGTTGTTGGCTGGTCAAAGTTGCGCATCACGGTAGTATGCATAGTGCGCCGCTTGAGGTTTATGAGCGTATGATGCCGAAAGTGGCTGTTGTATCCGCTGAGCAGGATATAAGCTCAACAGTAGTAGCCGGGCAGACTCTTGAAAGAGGCCTTTATCCTCACCCGGTGACAGGGTTGTCTTTGAGGGAAGTAGGCGCTGATGTCGTGACCACGGAAGGGACATATGAGGAGGAGCTAAAACAACATGCCGACCCCACTTATGTTCCAAAACCCGAAAGAGGAAACATCATCGCAGTGATCCCGCCCGGCGGCGGGAATGCGAGATACGCAAAAGTTGGTGTTCAAGGGAACGGAGACCCTGTTATTCCTGAGGAAATATAATGGAGGAGTTTACGCTGTAAACGGTTTACGGTTGGGGTTGCGTATTATAGAAGTTACAAATAGGGGAAAAGATTACGTAACCGATTAACGATAGCCGATTCGAGCAGCACAACCGATAACCGTATGTTTGGAGATTACGCATGGCTAAGCCGAGTCGAGAATACATTTATGGGATTAATCCCGTATTTGAAGTAGTGCGCGCAGGGAAGCGCAAGATATACGAGGCATACCTGAATAAGGCTGCAGAGCGCCAGCCGCGCATTCGCAAGCTTGTGCAGTATCTGGAAAAAATGAATATCCCTGTTGAATGGGTAGATAAACAGCGCGTAATGAGTCTTTCAGGCAGTCGGGATCATCAGGGTGTTGTTCTGAAAGTCAGGCCGTATCCGTATCAGCCGTCTGACACATTCTGGGGTCGGCCGCGTATATTGCTTCTGGATAATGTTGAAGATCCGCATAATGTCGGAGCCATATTGCGCAGTGCGGAAATATTCGGGTTCAATACCGTATTGTTATCGAAGAGGGGTGTGCCCGATATCTATCCCTCTGTAGTTAAAGTATCGGCCGGCGCCACGGAATTTCTTGATATCGCCAAAGATTCATCCGCTAATTCTTATGTGCGTACCGCGCAGAATGAGGGTTATCAGGTAGTGGCGCTTGATGCCAGCGGGAAAGAGGACATTCGAACAGTGAGCGAAAAGCTTTCCGATAAGATACTGGTTGTAATAGGCGGTGAAGATAAATCGGTAGGGCAGTTCATACTGAATACGGCCGATTTCGTTGTTTCGATCAATCAGCAGGGCCGGATCAATTCTCTGAACGCATCCGTTGCCGCTGGCATATCCCTGTTTGCCCTCAGTTCTAGTTGATATAGAAATATTAAAAAGGAGGAATTCCATGAAACGTTTGTTGTTGGATGTTTTGATTGCAGGTTTTGTGTTCTTATTAGTGGTCGGGACCGCAGTTGCGAAAGAAAAGTCGAAGAAGGAAAAACCAAAAGAGGACAAGCCTCTTGTAACTGCAGTAGGCGTGGTCACGAAAGATAGCAAGGGAATGTTCTGGGTGGTAAACGATTGGGGCAATTTCGCAAGGTTAAGGGCGAAATATGGAAAAGGTGAAGAAGCCGTAAACACGGAAGATCTTCTCGGCATGAGAGTGGTAGTTACAGGTACGGCCATGGGAGATGCAAAAATAGATGAGAAGAGCATAAGATGGCTTGGTGTAAAAAGCATAAGGAAAGTTGACGAAAAAGAAGCAAAAAATGCAGCGCCATCTGTAATAGGTAAAATTACCAAGGAGAAAGGCACATTCTATTTGGTAGACGAGAAGGGCAGAAAAGTTCGTTTGACCAAAAGAATAGGAAAACGCGAAGAAGCCGTAAACACGGAAGATTTTCTCGATAAGAGGGTTCTGGCTGTCGGTGAGGGAGATATCAGCGGCGATTCATTGGAAAAGTTTAAGGTAAAAAAAATGTATATGCTTAAATTGCCTTAACCTGAACGGCTATCGTCAAACGGTTGCGGCGTCTCTTTTCCTGCCTGTAACCCTTGTAGCCTGTAACCTCTGTAATACTTAACCATACTTCACTTTGCGGACAGGTAAACCGTTTGCGATGCAAACTTCTCAAATTGATTATAGTTTGTATACGAAGGAACCGATAATTGACAGATCGTTGTTGTCTATGTCTGCGGGCGGCTCACTGTCGTATCGATTCTGGATAACAACTCTAAGGCTTACTGTCGTATTAACGGCGGCTTCAATACCGGCCTCAGCGTTGAACAGATAATCATCCCAGTCATCCGCTCTGGGAAGATACTCAAGAGACTCCCATATCTTTGACGTCTCACTGAGGGCTTGGTCGTGACGTGCCGCAAAGCGGACAGCAATATAGTCATCATCTTCGCCAGTGGTCAATTCCTCATTGATATACGTTGCGCCGGTTTCGATCCCCAGTTTTGTGCTGTCAGTTTGAATGATGTAGCCTCCTCCTCCAAGTCCTGTCATTAATCGATAATCTATTGCAGCAGGATCATCGTGAAAGATGCTGTTGTCAGAATAGCCGTATAGTGCCCCGAATTTTCTTTTGTAGTTTACGTAGGCTTTCGCGTTTTGTGCTGTTGTCTCATCAATGGTATTTGTTGTTCCGTCCGATACCACTTCCAGTTCTGATTCTGCGTAAGAGCCTTCCGCTCCCAGGCGCAGTTCGTGTTTGTCGGTGATTTTCGTTCCGGTTAGACTGGCATTTGCGCTTAGAGTTTCACTATTGCCCGATGTCGTGCTGACGCCAAGGGCTAAGCCGGCGTCCCATCCCTCGGGTTCTTCCGCGGATGCATTTGTTGTCAGCCCTGTTGCGATGCAGTATACCAGCGTCAAAGCCAGTAAAGATAAGAAATGTTTGATTATATTAAGCATAATATTTTCCTTTTTCTTGTTAAAATAGCACGATATTTCTTGTTTGTGCAGTATTATTTTTAATCTTATTTTCAATCTTGGCGGGCTCTTGTCGTTTCGCCTACTCGAAAAAATGATCTTTTTAAAAAAGAGCAGATAAGATATGATATATGCCTTAATTTGGTTCTTAATACAGGTTTGCATAGGTAGTGGTTTAAGAGAAGGAGAAACTCCATGAAGCGTTTGTTGTTAAGGGTATTGGTTGCAGGATTTGTGTTCTCATTAGCGGCAGGTTCAGCAGTTGTGTGTGTTGGAGGTACCGGCATCAGCAGGCTGGAAGAATTCGAGCTGCAAAGAGGAGCGATAAAAGAGGGAAAAACAGGAAGCGAGCCGACAATTATCGAAGGTACAGTTAAAAAAGACGGTTTCGCATTCTGGCTGGTAGACGATAAGGGTAATAAAGTTCGCTTAAATCGAAAGATAGGATTTGGCAAGACCGCTATAAACACAGAAGACTTTCTAGACATGAGAGTTGAAGCTACAGGTATTGGAACGATCACCAAGAACTCTATATCAGGATTCAGGGTAACAGGTTTGAAGAAAGCGCCGGAAAAAACAGCAAGCGGGGCAGGAGGAGGGGGTAAAGGGTGTCCTCCCGGCATGAAGGCTTTCGAAGGCACGGTTGTGGCAGAAGGAAAGAATATCTGGGCGGTAACCGACGCGGGCGATAAAGTAACGTATCCTAACAGGAAAAAGATGCCCAGAGGAACATCTCTTGTGGGCAAGAGATGCAGGTTTATAGGCTACGGACTTACCAGCGGGCCTGGCTTGAGAAAGTTTGATATAAGGGACGTAGAAGTAATTGGTGAGGAAAAATCAGAGGGAAAAGACCCGGATAAAAAAGAGCCGAAAAAGAAAAAGAAAAAAGATAAATAGCCTGAACATTGCATGAGTTCACAGTGCGGAAGTGTTTGCTCCCGCCGAGGCGGGATAACTATGCCGAACACCTCAAAATGATCGACAATTCCATGAATCAGCCCTTCTTCAGTGTTCTTCTTGAGTTTAAATCGATGCATCTTGATGATCTCCATAAACCATTAACCATCAATCATTAACCATTCACTGCTGTCCGGCTTACCGGACAATAGTGATACTACTTGTTGCATTATTGTTTGATTCCTGTTATCAATTCGCCCGCCTCCGGTTTATAAAGCAATCTCTTAAGCGAAGAAGGCAGGATGATAAAAGCGGATCAAATCAGGAACATTGCGATAATAGCGCACGTAGATCATGGCAAGACAACACTTGTTGATGAGCTGTTCAAGCAGAGCGGTATGTTCCATGAAAATCAGACGGTGAACGAACGTTTGATGGATTCAATGGATTTGGAGCGTGAACGCGGTATTACTATAGCGTCCAAGAATGGTTCATTCGAATACAAGCACCATACCATAAATATCATCGATACTCCCGGTCATGCTGATTTCGGGGGTCAGGTTGAACGTGTGCTGAGAATGGCTGATGGCGCATTGCTCCTGGTAGATGCGCAGGAGGGGCCCATGCCGCAAACATTTTTTGTACTGAAAAAAGCGCTGGCACAGGATCTTCCAATCATTGTTGTTTTGAATAAAATCGATAAGCCCGCCGCCAGGCCCGCCTGGGCAGTTGATCAGATCTTTGATCTTTTTGTGAAGCTTGATGCTCCGCATGATATACTGGATTTTCACATCGTCTACACTTCGGCTTCAGGGGGGCACGCCTCAATTGACCATAATGAACATGGCAAAGATATGCGGCCTTTGCTCGACGCAATATTGGAATATATTCCTGCTCCTTCCGGTGACATCAATGGGCCCTTGCAGCTTCAGGTCAATACGATAGATCATTCGCCTTTTTTGGGAAGACTGGGTATAGGCAAAATTGTATCCGGCTCCATCAGGCCGGGAATGTCCGTAGCTGTTGGGAAAACAGTGGATAATATGGCACCTGTCAGAATTACCAAGGTATACAGATTCTCATGTAACGAAAAAGTTGAGGCGGATTCTGTCGGTGTGGGAGAAATAGTCGCCGTGGCCGGTATGGATAACGTTTCTATAGGCGATACATATACCGATCCGGATAATCCCATCCCTCTGCCTGCGACTGAAATAGACCCACCGACATTATCAATGAATTTTATTGCCAATAATTCTCCATTTGCCGGCACGGAAGGAACTTATGTGACATCGACACATCTTGCTGAACGGCTCCAGAAGGAAGCGTTGGCCGATGTTGCGCTGAAAGTAGAAGACCTTACGGATGGCAGCGGATATAAAGTGTCGGGCAGGGGTGAGCTGCATTTATCAATTCTGATTGAAACCATGAGACGTGAAGGGTATGAGTTCCAGGTCAGCTGTCCGAGGGTTATTTATCGGCAGGAAGGAAAAAAGACTCTTGAGCCTTATGAAGAACTGACAATTGACGTTGGATCCGATTTTCTGGGAAACGTTATAGAAAAGCTAGGGGCACGAAAAGGGCAGATGCTCGAAATGAATCAAGACAATGATATGGTACGGCTCAAATACAGGATTCCCACGAGGGGGCTCCTCGGTTTTAAGTCGGAATTCATGTCTGACACCAAGGGAATGGGCGTGTTGACATATATCTTTCTGGAATACGGGGAACATGCGGGAGAAATGCGTAACAGAAGCAACGGTGTACTTGTTGCTATGGAAAATTGCACAACCATAGCTTATGCGTTGTTCAATCTTCAGAAGAGAGGCAAGCTGTTTCTGGGTCCCGGCATAAAAGTTTATAAAGGTCAGATAATAGGAGAACATTGCAGAGATAATGATCTGACCGTAAATCCGGCTAAAGGGAAACAGCTTACCAACATGCGTGCTGCCGGTTCGGATGAAAATGTTATTCTGACACCGCCGGATGTAATGAGTCTTGAGGAATGCATTTCTTATATCAACGACGACGAACTTGTAGAAGTAACGCCTAAGAATATTCGTCTGCGTAAAATCCCTAAACCGCCAAGAACAAGCTCTTCTTCATGATTCTTCTTCTGATCGTCTCGTAATGATATGAATTTACCTTTGCTGAGCCGACTGCGCTGTAAAGCGAATCGGATTCTTCGGCGCTGTCGCGCATGTTAGTGCTAGACACTTTGTGCTTAAAAGTTTATTGTTTCTATTGTTATAAATAATATAAATAGGGAAACATCATGAAATTGGTACACGCCATTGCAGCACTGCTAGCCGTAGCAATGCTTTCCGTGAGTCTTGTTGGATGCAGCAAGAAAGATGAAGTCGTAGCCCCAGAGAAGAAAGCGACAGTTGAACATCCTGCTGATGCCAAGCCTAAAGATCATCCGGCCCATTAGGCCGTTTCGTATAATGATACAAGGCCGATCAAATATTAACATTTCTCAGGCAAGTGTTTTAATGTTTGTCGGCCTTTTTTGTCTACTGCTGCCGGCTTGCGGCAGAAAACGGCAGGAAAAAGGGCTTTATGGTGTAGTGACGGGAGACATCAAGGCTGGTATTGAAAAGCACATTGAAGAGCAGGTTCGCCTTGGTGAAGGTTACTTCAGGATTCCATTCAAAGACAAGGAACTTAAGCTCAAACTCGTACGTATCCACGTCGAATATCTGGCGACTCTGGGTCCCACAAGCCATTTTGCATGTGTAGATCTTGCCGGTATTGACGGTGAATTCTATGATGTCGATTTCTTTCTCGCTGGCAGGCCGGGGTCAATGTCTGTCACTGAAACCACGGTACACAAGATAAATGGCCAACCTTTATATTTGTGGGAACAGCAGCCTGACAAAACCTGGGGCCGTGCTCCTGTTGACAGCGCATCTCATCAACTGCTTGGGGTCATTAATGGCCGGGATGAATTCGAGTTCCGTTACAATGCAACATTACCTGAGATAACCGGCAGTGCCCGTATCTGGCTGCCTATGCCTAAATCGGATAAGTTTCAAACTGTTACCCTGAAATCAATTAAGACCCCGGCCAATTACAAAATACTGAAAGACAGCAAACACGGCAACAATGTCGTTTTTATGACGCTGGGTACTGAAGGCAGTGGGAAAAAGATTGAGATAATTTTTGATGTAGTACGCCTGGAAAAGGGCGCTTACGAGGAGGCTCTAACCGATGTGCGCAAGTATCTGCAAGCCGATCGGCTGATACCGGTAAACGACAGGTTCAAAGTCATCGTTGACAAGATTCTCAAAACCGGGGAGGGCGGTGATCTTGTACGTGCCCGTGCTATCTATGATCATATTATTGACCATATGCGGTACATGAAATATGGAGAAGGATGGGGTAAGGGAGACGCCGTTTATGCCTGCAGCAGTCTTTATGGGAATTGCACCGATTTTCACTCTTATTTCATTGCTCTTGCCAGGGCTGCTGGCATTCCGGCGCGCTTTGCTATTGGCGCTGCGCTTCCCTCAGAGCGGAATGACGGTGGTGTGGATGGTTATCATTGCTGGGCAGAGTTTTATGCAGAAGGTAAGTGGTGGCCGGTGGATATCAGCGAAGGCGACAAATACACCGCCTTAAGCATCTATTACTTCGGGCATCATCCTGCTAATCGGTTCGAATTCAGCCAGGGCCGCGACCTTGAAGTTGACCCGGAACCCGTCTCGGGCCCCATAAACTTTTTAGCCTACCCTGTATTAGAAATAGACGGTATTTTAGCCAAGACGAAAATAGAATTTTCATTTAAACGATAGATTGATGTCAGTTTGTATTATTGGCTTTTTTATAATGGCTATGATATGATTTTTCGGTCTGATGTTATTGGGAATGTGTAGGTTTGACATAAAACAATCCGGGTAAATATTTTAGAGAATCAGGATATGCAAGTGAAAAGAGCCGTAGCATTAATCATTTTATGTTCCATGCTTTTTGCCGGCTGCAGCACTACAGGTAAAGGGTGTTGGATAATAGTAGGCAATGCCGGTGACGATCCGGTAACGGATGTGGTTGTGGAATCCGATGGAATTATGTATTACCGGGCGGAGGCAATCGGGGCGCATTCGACAGCAAATTACAAGGGTATGGAAAACGACATGACATCCGTATCAACGGTGCGATGGAAGACTAAAGAAGGAATACCCGTTGTAAAAGAAGTCCGGATTGACAAGCCGCTGAGACAGGATTTTAATGGCCGACTTTTCTTTCAGATAGATAAGGCCGGTAATGTAAAGCTCTTTGTCATGCCGGATTCCGATGGCGACTCAACAACTCTTCCCTGGGCCCAGCGGGAGATTTGGGAAGGAACGCCCGGCCTTCCGGGCCTCAACCAGTAATTATAGGCCATCCGAACTATCCGAACCATCAACCATTAACCATACGTTGTCCAAAATCTTTTTGGACAACGTCTATGGCTGCCAGAGATAATAAAACCCCGGTTTTGCCGAAGGCATTCTTATGGGCAAAGGAATATTCACCATGTTGAATTGTGCCGGGCCGCGTTGACTGACAGGTGAATAGATGTTGGCGTCTTCGGAAGATCGATAGCTGTATGTTACTAGCATGTACTTGTTCAATTTTGCGGCGGTTTTGATATCGGCAATAGCATCGTCCAGATACCCGATGCGGTCGATGAGTTTGTGTTCCAATGCCTGCGCGCTTGTGTAGATGCGTCCGTCAGCAATGGGTTTAAGTTGATCACGCGATTTTAATGCGGGTCTTGAATCGATAATCCAGTCCATGAACTGATGATAATGTTCTGTTATCATCAGCTGGAGTACTTCACTTTCTTCCGGAGTCAAGTCGCGGAACATGTTTCCGATATCTTTCATGTTTCCCGATTTGACAATAACCATTTCCAAACCTATTTTATCCGCCAGTTTCGCTATTTTCGGAATAGACAGGATCACTCCTATGCTTCCTACGGTTGCCGACGGCTGAGCGTAGATCCGATCGCCCGCACAGGCGGCATGATATCCGCCTGAACATCCGAGTCCCATGATCATGGAATAAACCGGAAGCTTTGTTTTGTTTTTGATCTGCTTGATTTCATGGCTGATATTATCGATAGCCGACACCTCTCCGCCCGGCGAATCTATACGCAGAACAATGGCCTTGATGTTGGGGTCCTTTACGGCTTTGTTGAGGGCTGCTTTTACATAGTCGGGTGTGCATCCGCTGTCGCTCAAAAGGCCGCCGTCCGATTTGCCGACTATGACGCCGCTGATATCAAGCAGTAGTATTTTGTCCGATACACCCCAGCCCTTGCTTTTCGTCAGCGTAATTTCTTTGAGTTCGCCGGTCATGAGGCTGGACAGGTCGACCATCATACATCCGCTTAAACAGATAACAACTAAACCGCAGACCGCCGCCGCAAACACTCTCCATTTTTCCGTCATGTTTTAAATCCTTCCATATTTGAACATTATGTTTTTAAAACCGACTGAGAAGTAACTAGAACGCATTTATCATTCGCAGTTTGACAAAATAGTTGATAAAGTAAAAGAAGTAATTGAATACTATGCAACTGTCAACTCAACAAAAAAGGGTAACTGTTATGAGGCTCTATGCTGTTCTACTTTGCTGTATTACTCTGAACGTTCTGGCTCCTGCGCCTCTTTTCGGGGTCGAGCTGCCCGAGGTGTTTGCTGATCATGCGGTGTTTCAGCGTGAGCAGGCGGTGCCCGTATGGGGTACAGGCAAACTCGGTGAAAAGATTTCAGTCAGTTTTGCGGGTCAACGACATTCTGCGAAAGCTGATGCAGACGGGTTATGGCGTTTTGATCTCAAGGCAATGAAGGTGAATGCCAAGGGAAAGGAACTGGTTGTTGTTGGAGATAATACTCTGCGAGTTAAGGATATTCTTATTGGCGAAGTCTGGTTATGCAGTGGACAGTCTAATATGGGTACCGCCGGTACCACCGTATCCTGGTCACGCACAAGGGAGATTATACCGGAATCGCCGAATCCTTTGGCGCGGGTCTATAGTAGTGTTAAGCCTGTAGGAGTGGCAGGCGGAGCTATATTTACCGGTTCTGATAATCAGGTGTTACTGCCGAATTGTTATAATTCAGACGATTTACCTTTGGTTGCGTTTTATGAGGAATTCTGAACCTATATTCGGCGATGTCTCGGGAAGCGTATACCGCACATCTATAAGCTGTGTCTAACAGAGGAGAATAAATTGACATGAGTGTTTTTGAAGCGGCCATGTTGATATGTTTCGGTGTCAGTTGGCCAATTTCGATCGCAAAATCTATTCGCACAAAAGTAGTTTCGGGCAAGAGTCCGCTCTTCATGGTAATCCTGTGTCTCGGCTATCTTTGCGGATTAACTCATAAACTGCTGTACTCTCGGGATTGGATAATTGCGCTTTATTCACTGAATTTCGTCATGGTGGCAATCGACCTGACATTGTATTTCAAGTATTTGCCTAAGGAAAGACAGTCTGCGGGTTTGAAGTGATACATCAACATTGATGTTGATTCTGGTGACCCCAAATGGCCTGTTAGTTATCGAGCAAATTCGGTTGTACGCTTACCTATAGTTTTTTCAAAATTAATAACCGACATAAGGTAATCGAATTCAGTGAGGAGTTTTGCGCGTTGTGTTTTCAGTAATTGTTCGCGGATTCTCGCAGATTCAGAGGGAAGAAAATCAGCACGCTCTGCTTCAAGGAGAATCTTTTGCATGTTTTCTATTACAGGCCCTGTCTCTTCCATAAATTTTCTCTTTGCTTCTTTTGTGCTTTGCATCATGTCTAAAGCATTGCGAAACTGAACATAGCATTGTGATATGGCACTGGCTTCAATAGTCTTGGCCATCTGGTACTCTTTAAATCGTAGTTTGGAAGAATTGTTCCACCACGAAAAGAGCGGGATGTTAAATGCTGCCTCAATGCGCCACTCCTCGGAATCATCTGTTTGGCCTGTCGCTTCCTCTTGGTTATTTGCATATGACAATTGTATATGCTGAAGCCATGGAATCGCTGCAGCTTTCTGAGCCTTATATGCTTTTTCAGCAGACAGGACTCTCCATCGTCTAGCAGCCAGATCAGAACGCTTGAAAATAACATTCTTTGCAAATATTATTTCGGGGTTGGATACCGGAAAATCAGTTTTGAAATTGCTTTCGTCGATATTTATTTTGAATCTCTTTGCTGGTATGCCAATCAGCGTCGAGAGCTGGATATTCTTCTCATCATAGCGTCGGGCTGCTTTATTCCGATCAGCAATTGTTTCCAGGTAAAGCCGAGAAACAGGGGCAATATTCTGGATGGTCATTTGTCCATGCACAGTTCCTTTTCTGGTTGCTTCAAGGGTGGTCTGAAATATCTTCACGAGTTTGCTTATCAATTCCAGATCTTTTCTCAGGTAATCCACTTCTGCCGCCAGTTCCATGACTCTGACTGAAAGCATCCATTCAAGGTTATTGGAATCTTCGATAACCGCATTTACTTCCCCATCTGCCGCGGAAGCCTTTTGGGAAATAACCCATGGATTTGGAGGAAAGAATCTTGCCGAGGCTTGATATTCTTGATCGTTTTGTTCTTCCACGTATCTAACGCGTATCTCAGGATCTTGAATATCGTAAAGTATATTCTTATTTTCCTTTGCCACATCAATGGCTGCATGCAGGATAGCAATATCATCGCTATGTTCTATTGCACGCTGCATAGCTTCCTGCAGGTTTAGGCTCACTACCTCTTCTGTGGGTTTTTCAGCTATTCCGTTAGCACAGCAGAAAGCAACCAAAATAAGAATCAAGCCTGTTACATAAATTTGTTTTCTCATATATTTACAATGATTTTACATGCTTTCCGGATTTTAATGCTGGATATCAGGTTTACTTTCTGGATACAGAAACAAGTGATTCATCGGGTTTTACCTTGGAAAAGATATCCTTCAGTCCGCTACCTGCAGCATATTTCCGAATAAGAACAGTTTCCCCCGGAATAAAATCATGTGAAGATGTAAGCGTTAATAGAACCCTTCTTCCTCGGACTGGTGTGCCGCGAATGGGGCTGATCCGTCCGGGCAGGGATTGGACTTCTGGCGCCACTGATTCGACTACGGCTTCTATGGGGCCTCCCTTCCTGTTCTGACGATAGACATTGGCTTTTTGCCCCGACTTGAACTCAGCTACAAAATTTTCCGGAAGAAAACCGGCAACATGATTGGACTTTTCCGATACAAGCCTCAATATGGGATCACCAGCATTAACTACGTCACCTGGTGCATGAAAGATTCTTGAGACAATTCCGTCACGTGTAGCACGCAGGATATAGCTGTCACGCTTTATTTTTTCTCTTTCCATACCTATTTCAAGGATTTCAAGACGAGCCTTCATTTTGCGCTGAATGGCCTTGTTGATTGCTTCTCCTTCATCTACCTGCAAAGCATCCTGAAGATCTTTTCGCTCTAATTGGGCTTTTTTCAGGTGTTTTTCATGTAGTTTCACAAGATCGAGGTAAGCGAACACTGTTTTCTCCAGAGCAGCGATTTGCGGAAGCAGAATGGTTGTCTCCTGTCTTGTTATAAGTTTATTGGCGATCAGGCTTTCCCTTTGGATCTGTTCCTTTTTCAATTCTTCGAGTTGCGCTATATCGCTTTGCTGGGCGGACTTCAATTTTTCGAGCTGGGCCTCGGCATCATTTATAGCCTTATCGAATTGGCGGACCATTTGAAGCATGTTTTGCGAGAAGCCGGTAATGTTGCTTTCTATCTCCATTCTGCGGGCTTCATCTGTCGCAAGTTGTGCATCCAGCAGTGATGTATCCATCTTGGCTACAATATCACCTGCCTTGACCTTCTGTCCAATAGTGACATCAACTGAAAGAAGCCGCGCGGTAGTAAGCGCAGCAACAGGTTCCGCCATGGTTTCAACAACTCCGATCATCCCTCCGGTTTCATCGCTTGTAAGATAGAGATGCGCGACTAAGCTAACGATTAACAGCCAGACAAAAAATGGCCAATTCCGAATAACGCGTTTCCGCCATAAACCTCGATGGGACTTCATTCGCGGTTTCTTGTATTTTTTCTCATTCATCAGGAAAATCCATTAACAGTTACAATTCAACAGTTGTTCTGTGCATCAAAAGATTCGGGCTGCTGACCCCGTTAATTTCTTTCAGCTTTTTGATCAAATCGGACTGGTATGATGGGTCTATTAATCGTATCTGGTATGAATGTTCAATGGCATCGCCCTGTGCGGCTTCTCGCATTCCGATCATGTAAAAAGATGAACAGCAGTGTTTCATGGCTGTTTTGATATCTTCTTCGCTTGTTGAACTGACAGGCAGGATGAAACGTAATAGCCCTTCGTATTCCCTTCTTGATGTAAACGGTGACCAGTGCAGAAACAACGCAGCTGCGGAAATTGTTATTGTGCCTATAATTGCCACTGAATAAACGCCGGCACCGCATGCAATGCCTGTTCCTAAGCATACGAAGAGAAATATCATGTCACGAGAATCCCTTACAGGTGTTCGGAAGCGAATGATAGCCAGTGTCCCAAGGATACCCAGCCCTCTTGCCAGGTTATTGCCGATGGCCATGATCATCATGCTTACAATCATTCCTCCAAGAATAAGTGTGTGCATAAAGCCCCTGGAATATGACAAGCCTTGAAAGGTCCAGCGATAAACAATTGCCAGTGCAGAGGTTAGCACGAAGCTCATGAGCAGTGCGCATAGGATCTGTTTCCATCCCAGTGCCAGAGTCGGCCCGAATGACATTAGCATATCTTCCATCTGAATCACCCTGTATTAGTAAAACATTTCGCTGCCGTATCTCCTTACATCTGGAGTTCCGGTGAATAGAGCCTCTTCCCATAAGGCATTAGAATACTTGCAATGTCCTGTTCTTTCGAGACCAAAACGCTCGGTCAAATCTATCATCCATTGCGGTGCATTGCAAAGACATTTTAGTTCGAGAACTATTCCTGAAAACGGAAACATCTTGTTTTGAGTCAGCGTAGAATCCATTGCAAACCAGTTCTTTTCTGTGTTCCACAACTCCCATGAGCGGGTAGGCTGATACACCAGATTTCTATCGAATGTGACTCGCGCATAGTGGTCTATAGTCCCGAAGAATGATGTTCTGTTGTAGCGAATGAGAACAACAGGACGCGCTCCCGTTTCCATAACCAGTCGGACAAAATCGAGATAACATGTCTCTTCTTCCCTGGTTCTGAATGAGATATTATTGCTGCCTGGGTCAAGGATAATGTCTCCGCTCCATTTGTCTGCAGCCATTGATGCGCGTGACTTTTTAGTAACATGGTTCTGCTTCTGTTTGATCTCAAGGAAGACCGGCGCAACGGGTTCCAGCCCGTATGTTCGTATGCGCAGCTTGAAACGATTCAGAGATTCTCTTTCTTTTGCATGATGCAGAGCAAGGTCAGGAGTATCCAGTTGTAATGTTGTAACAATATATTCCGGAGGTGCGCCATGGCAATGCCTGTCGAGCGTGCAGAAGGGTTCTATGAACTCCTTGATTTGCGGCACAAGCGAAGGAGGGATCACATACTTGGCCTCATGCCGTATCAAACTGGAAGCACTTGACTGCACGTTTCTGTTGTAAGTGTTTGTTTTCATATTTTTCCTGAACATTGCACGAACAATACAGGATCGTCTGTGATAAACTCGTATGGCAATCAGAGATCAACTCACTCATGGCCGTCACACAAGCAAGCCGTTTACTCCAATCGTGTTCGTACACGGAAGAATTCAGCCGGCCGAAGCATTCTGTTTGTAAATGTATAGAAATCATCATGTGCAGGTAAATTTGTCCAGTTCGAAACTGTCTGCCATGAACCATCCAGCAGATTTGTCGACGAGAAGAGATCATAGTATCTCAGATAGTCACCATATCCCATGCCATTGATTGTAATGGTCTTAAACCGGAAGTAGTATTCTGTGTTTATTTGGCCCAGGTCCAGGACAAAATAACTGGCAGGATTCGTGGGATCCGTACCTGCAATATATTCACCATAATCCACAAACCCATCACCATCCGAATCGTTAGTGCCGGCGGAAACATTTGTGCCAAGAAAGAATGACTCTTCCCAGAAGTCAGGAAGGCCGTCAGCATCAGCGTCACGTGTGCTGTTTGTGAGGGAGCCATAAGTAACGACAACCGGTAATGAGGTGGTAACGTGCAGGTCATCCTGAAGCACGGCTGTTAACTGATAGTTATAAACACCTGAGTTGAGCGACGAAAGAGAAGCCAGATAAGGGCTTGCAGTAGAAACACTAATAACAGAGTCATTGGCATAGAATGTGATCTGCTGAACAGCCCCATTAACCAGATCCGGTTCCACCTCTGCGATTGCCGATAAGTTCTCCCCTTTTTCTATCGCTAAACCATAAGCAGGTTCAGTAATGGCCACTGCCGGCTGCGGAATGCCGGGAGACGGGACAAGAGTGGTTCTCCAGTTAGCGGCGGTGTTTCCATGTCCGTTGTTGATGCGTCGAATCGAACGGCCTGTTCCGTCTGCCCCGTCCGGCCAGGGGCTGCGATCAAAGTATATGACCTCGTCAACTACCACCCATGACGCATAATCGCCGGGCATATCCGGAGCCAGCGGCCGTTCGACAGTGAGGCGGTCGGAAAGATTGGAGAGTTCACCATTGTAGGGTCCTGCGACCGTACAGGCCAGATCTGTGAAATGGTAGGTATCCAGAAACAGTTGTAAGGCAATGCTGTTCGTGGGGTCAAAAGGCAGCACGAGCAATCGTTCACCTGCGGCTAATGTGGTGTTGGATGGAAAGACATATTCAACGCCGCCATTCAGCCGCCAGGGACCGGTTGAATTCCAAAGATCAATTGCCTGGCCGGAAATATTCAACAGTTCAATGAACTTACGATCACTATCGAATTCATCAGTAGGAGCGGGGTAATACATAATCTCCTTAATCAGCAGTGCATCTTCAAATAACAGGTTCATGGCATTTCTTGTCGGGATAAGGGCAGACCAGGTCATGTCCCCGTCTGGATATCGACCATAAGAACGGTCGTTTTCCTGACCTTTGAACCGAATGGCATCAACAACACGTGCATTTGTTCCCGCAGGGAAATGGGAGAGAAAGATCTGTTCTCCAGCCTTATTGATTCCGAACCCGTCATATTGATTTGTGTGGAAATCGTTCACCTCTGAGAACGTCATCCATTGCCTGGCTGTAATCACGGCTGTTGCGGGAATGGCCCATTGTTGGAGATTGGTCATATCATCGCTCAAATACCATTCTGAGAGTGAGACATCATGGTTGGTCGTGTTATACAGCTCAATCCAATCATCAGAATCCTGCCACGCCGGGCCATCGGAATAGTCCGTATGCGCCATGATCTCATTCAAAACCACAGAGCGCAGCGGCGCAGGATCTGCTGTTCCCGGCGAACCATCCAGATATGTGCTCTGGCGCCAGGCGCCGTGATAATTGAGATAACCGTTGGTCTGATTGGTCACGATCAGAGGAATCAGCGAATGACCGGCGCCATCCGCAGCCAGCGGCCAGGACCATGTATCATTATAAGTAAAGTCTGACATCTCTCCGCTAATGAGAGAGGTCAGTCGAATACGCTCACCACTATCATCAAGATCCCCATCATAGATCCCGGCGATAGCATTGGTGGGAACATTCGGGTAGCGATTGGTGAATGCATCGAAGTTCTCGACTACCACTGCGCAGGCTTGCGGCGGCAGCGTTGTCACACGCCCTCTTGTGAAATCAAATGTAATACCATCAGAAAAAGACAGACCCAGAAGAGATTGAGTTTCAGCGCTTGTGTTCTGGATTTCGATATAGTCAAAATCAGATCGGCCAAAGCCGCCATTTGTTTCTATACCGACAGGTTGGCGCGCATGATACATGATCTCCGAAACAGCCACTATTTGAGTGCCGGTCAAGAAGACCCCCTCGGTCGGTGCGCTCCAGTTTCCGGCATTCAAAACACGGGCTATTATGCGAGTATCATCCGTAATGGTGATGCCGGGCTCAGTATATGCAATGGCGTGAGGAGAAAGACCGCCGCCGGAAGAACGAGGGTCCTCACCGTTGGTCGTATAATAGATAGGTGTTGATGGCGCGGAGAGTTGTACCAGATCGCCCGGTGTCACAAAGACGTTCTGAGGCGTCATGGATGGTGCGATTTCAAAGAGGCCATCTATAGCAACGCCCCGTCCTATGATCCATGATTTCCAGCCTGCAATAGCGGATACCCAGTTTGTGGTTCCGTTGCGCAGAGCAGCCTCCTCTGTGATCTGAACTGTCTGGCGGTCAATAATCGCCATCATATTAGTGTCAGAGAAGCGGTCTTGCCGTAGTTCGTGCCAACGATCAACATAAGCTTGCCAGAAATCAGGGTCTGTCCACAAACGGCCATACCACAGATTATGAGCATTCCCTCGAAGATACATGGTAGGAGGATAGCCTCCCATGCCATAAGCCCAATCATAGTCCCAGACGGGCCCCATCTTGAGTTTACCAGTGGGCGAATCTTTCCAGACCCACATGCTAATAAACAAGCCATCCGGAAAATTGCCCGTAAGATCGTGCAATAGGAAATAGTCAATGAAGTTCGATGAATCGAGATACTTTGCATAGCCAACATCGGGATCGGTATAATTCGTTCCGTAAAGAGCATCTTCAAATGTGACAAACCAGTCCTCAATACTGGCGCGTTGGTTTGTGTTGATCAGGTACCCGCTCGGTGAATCAAAATTCAGGTATATACCATTGGTCGGAGGAATATCATCGGAAGTTTCAAGAGTACGGTCAGGACCCGCCGTGCGAAAATTCTGAGGTAGCTCACCGAATTCCGAAATTGGATCCTCTGTTCCAATCCCCAGCAACCACCCACCCGTGGTGCCATCGTCGGACAGTGCATCGAAATCAATCCGATTCTTGTCACGTTTGACTTTCTCCATGAGAACATAAATCCCCACATAGTCGCTGGCGGTAACAGGTCCGCCATTTGTGTTCACGAACATTTCCACGTGGCGTGTACGAGCGGCATAGCGATCGATTTCGTTACTCAACTCATAAATAAACGTATTGTACATCAGCGTTGTGTCGACGGATTGTGAGGGGATGGGGTTGCCGCCGTTGTGCCAGGGCCAATAGAGAATCCAGTCAGATTCTTCAGGCATACCCAGAAGACGTTCATCCCTTTCGCCATCATCGGCATTCCAAAGCTCTACGGAATAGGGCATGTGCTCACGGTACGATGCAGTTGAAGAATTGCCGCGAACTCGAATACCCATGCGAGACATCAATGTTGGAGAATTGGATAGCTCTGTAACACCATTGGTCGCTTGTTCGAAAACGGTTAACGTTGCTGGCTGTCTTGGTACTTGAGTCAATGGGTCCGATTCGCTATCAATTCCTTTCTGCGGAATGGGTCCGGCATTGAAGTTCTCTATAACGAGTATCGGGATGCCGGAGGTAAATGCGGCCATTTCCGGAGCAAATTGAATAAAATGTTCACTGGAAACAGAACCGGCGGGGTGACCGTCAAGCTGTGCAGCGGCTTTGACACAAACGGATTCTGTAATACTTAAAGCGGAGGTATAGGGGTTGCCATTCGTGTCTGAAGGCCTGCTGCCGTCCGTTGTGTAGTAAATATTTGCGCCCGCAGTTTCGTTGCTGAGACTCAAGAGTAATGTGTTGGTTGTAAACATTTGCGATGAAAGCGAGAAGAAGACAGATCCCGCCGATAAAGATGTCATATTATTTAAAGCACCGGGTGTGGGGGTATCCATGAAATAGTACGAAGTCTTGTTCGTGGGATCTATACCATAGGAAATATCCGCGGACTGTTCGGGATAATTTGGGTCATAGGCATGCAAAACGTTATTAGAGGGATCCACTAGCGCCAGGTATTCACCAGCGCCGGTCAGCTTGAAATTGGCGTGCAGCTCTGAACCGGAGGTGTCACGATCCTTGTTTGAAGCGAAGACCACCAGGTAGCCTTCCGATGCCAGATTAGTGGCGGGGAAGATCCACTTTCGCGGATCTGCTATGTCGTCTGTTATCGCGTATCCATAAAGATCCACAGCTGTCGGCCCATCATTATAGATCTCGATCCAATCCGGATAATCGCTATCTTCATCCTGGAGAGTAACATCATTGACCGCCATAAACTCAGAAATGTAGAGATCAGCGGCAGCAGACATACAGCAGACAACAGACAGCGCAAGAAATATGAATAATGACTTCTTCACTATTCTCCTTTCAGAGGATAGGAGTTATAAGAATTGATTTTTACCCTTATACTCACATAGCCCGAAACCAACTGCTAACAACTCTTGACACACAAAATAAATTATATATGAACAGAGGCAGTATTTCAAGACAACAATAGAGAGAGTGTGGCGCGTTTTGAGAACTATAGACTTAGGGTGCGAATTATGTGTTCGTGATTTTGGGGTTGCCCCCGTTAATAGTGTTGCCCCGGATGTGCCCGGTATATACCGGAAAAGCCCTGCTCCGCACAAGGCTACGGAGGGCAATTTGCCCTTACGGGCAAATTGGTGGAGGTAAGGAGATTCGAACTCCTGGCCTGTCCGATGTCTTCGCATCGGACCGCTCTACATTAATTCTAATAGAGGAAAGGTTTTCCAGATAATAGTTCGTATATAGCGGCTGCTCTTCTTGCTCTTGATTTCATACTCACGTTTTTGAGCGTCCGAACGGGTAGGGTAAGTCTCAAAATATGGCATCCACCATGGCCCGCGACCGCGTGTTGCTTTGCTGTAATTGCTCTGGTGTTCATGGAAACGTTCGATCAGGTGGTTACATGAACCTACATAAAATCTGCCTGTTGATATGCTTTGAAGAATGTATGTATAATACAGGATGTTTGGGTTACTCCGTGAAGTGGAGGTAAGGAGATTCGAACTCCTGGCCTGTCCGATGTCTTCGCATCGGACCGCTCTACATTAATTCTAATAGAGGAAAGGCTTTCCAGATAATAGTTCGTATATAGCGGCTGCTCTTCTTGCTCTTGATTTCATACTCACGTTTTTGAGCGTCCGAACGGGTAGGGTAAGTCTCAAAATATGGCATCCACCATGGCCCGCGACCGCGTGTTGCTTTGCTGTAATTGCTCTGGTGTTCATGGAAACGTTCGATCAGGTGGTTACATGAACCTACATAAAATCTGCCTGTTGATATGCTTTGAAGAATGTATGTATAATACAGGATGTTTGGGTTACTCCGTGAAGTGGAGGTAAGGAGATTCGAACTCCTGGCCTTCTGAATGCCATTCAGACGCTCTACCAACTGAGCTATACCCCCATAGTTTATTTTTAAAGTTACACCAGGAGTTCGACAATAATGTTAGACCCCTGGCCTTCCCGATGCGCAGACATCGGGACGTCCCGAAACAAGTACGGGAACTTCGTCTCTACCAACTGCTTGCCATCCCGGCGCGCAGACGTCGGGGTGAGCTATACCCCCATAGTTTATTTTTAAAGTTACACCAGGAGTTCGACAATAATGTTAGACCCCTGGCCTTCCCGATGCGCAGACATCGGGACGTCCCGAAACAAGTACGGGAACTTCGTCTCTACCAACTGCTTGCCATCCCGGCGCGCAGACGTCGGGGTGAGCTATACCCCCATAAAATTGTGACCAACTGCCTGTTCTGCGAAGCGGGAAGCTATACCCCTATCATTAAGAAAATTCTAAATTCTAATTTCTAAATCCTAAACATTTGTCCGTTAGCGAAGTTGGATCAGTTTAGAAAGCTCTCAAATATCACGGAAATGCGCAGTTGTCAATAAATCACTCCCGAAGATAAAAACTCTCTTTTAAAAGAAAAACAGATAAGATATCATATATAGGATTATTGATATGGATACATTAAAAGGAGGAGTTCCATGAAACGTTTGTTGTTAAATCTATTGATTGCAGGATTTGTATTTTCATTAGTGGCCGGAGCTGTGGCTGCAAACTCTAAGACACAGAAGAAAAAGACAAAAAAAGGGTCGCCAACTGTAGAGGGCACAGTTAAAAAAGAAGGTGCTTCGTTCTGGCTGGTGGATGATAAGGGCAGGAAAGTTAGTTTGCCACGAAAGATAGGATTTGGTAAAAATGCTGTAAATACGGAAGATTTTCTTGGTGAGAAGGTTGTAGCCACGGGCAGGGGGACAAGTACCGATAAGTCTTTAAAAGGATTCACTGTAACAGGCCTGAGTAAAGCAGGAGAGGGAGAGGGTGGCGCAACAACTTTGGAAGGCAGGCTTTTTGTTTCGGTTACACACGGCGATACATACTTATGCCTGGTAGATGATTTGGGCAGAAAGGTATATTTAACGAATCGTGTGAAATCCGGAGAAGAAGGCGTAAAGCTGCGGGATATGGCCGGCGCGAGAGTTATAGCTACAGGCGGAGGGGTGGATCTCAGCAAGGATAATATAGGAAAGTTCATGATCTCAAGTGTTAAGAGAGTGGACGAGAAAGAAGCCCAGAAGGCCCTTAAAATTATATTTGGTACAGTCACAAAAGATAAGCAAGGGTTATGGCTTGTAGATGAGAAGGGCAGAAAAATTCGCTTGAGCTCAAAAACAGAAGTAAAACAAGGTAAAAAGATGCAGAAAATTGAAGAATTTATCGACAAACAGCTTATGGCTATCGGCAAAGGGGATGTCAGCGGGGCTTCGCTGACAAAGTTTGTTCTGACAGGTTTATATACGATGCCGTAACTGTTTATTCAGCCAGTCTCCGGCGCAGTATGGCGTTATCGGGCAGGGTGATATCCTGCTTGAATGTGACGGACACTTCAGTGCCGCAATGCGATCTTTCCAGTAATTGCTGTTTGTCGTTGTAAATCTCTTTAACAGACACTTTTCCGCCAATCATGTCAGGCCCTATCCATTCTATTTCTTCATTTGTTTCAAATGGATTTTTTACCGATATGGAATGTATACCGTCTGAAATATCTATGATGAATCCGAGAACTTCACATGTGCTTACTGGACTGTTATGGGTTTGCAGAGATTCTGCTTCTTCGGGCGGGTATCCGAACGCGAATCCGGTCGAGTACGGGCGATGGCTTACGGCTTCAAGTTCTTCCAGCCATTCAGGGTCGACCTGATATTTGTCAGGATCCTTTAAGTAACTGTCAAGCGCGGCGCGATATACCCGTGTAACCGCAGCAACGTAATACTCGCTTTTCATTCTCCCTTCAACTTTAAGCGAGCTCAGACCGCTTTGCACAAGCTGTGGGATATGTTCTATAAGGCAAAGATCTTTAGAGCCCAGGAAGACCGTTTCGCGTTCAGTTTCGAATATCGGAAAAGCTTCTTCTCCGGACCGGTTCTGTTCTACAAGCTGCCATTCCCAGCGGCAGGAATGTTTACAATCTCCTCTTGATGCGCTTCTGCCACAGAGATAAGCGGACAAAAGACATCTTCCGGACACTGCCATGCACATCGCGCCGTGTACAAAAATCTCTAGTTCTATTTCGCTTTTTTCCGTGATTTCTTTTGCGTGCGCCAGAGTGCATTCACGCGCGAGGATTACTCTTTTGGCTCCCGCTCTTTTCCAGAATGCGGCGCCGTAAGAATTGGAAGTACTCATTTGAGTAGAGATATGGATGCTCAGTTCGGGGCGGAGTTCTTTGATTAAAGAAAAAACTCCGGTATCGGCTACAATTATCGCATCAAACGGCAGGTCCCGTGTAGCAGTCAGCCATTCCTTAACCGGCGCCATATCTTCCTGAAAGAGCATACTGTTTATGCCGACATAGATTCTTTTACCGTGCGAATGAGTGAGTTCAACAGCTTCAATCAGCGTGTCGGCAGAAAAAGAAGCTTCATCAGGCCGCATGGACATGCCCGCAGCGCCGACATACACGGCATCGGCTCCGTAAGCCAGGGCGGTACGAAGTTTAGACATGTTGCCGGCAGGTATAAGTAATTCCGGTAGAACCATCATTTCTTCTGGCATTTTCGCTTCTTTCTTATGACAAGGAGCGCAAGGGCTGTCGTCAGGATAGCGTACAGACCAGTTGTGATAAAGAGCGGATCAACAGGTTTTGTAAGGCGCATCAGGCTCGGGTAATTTCTGGCAAAGAACTTTCCTGCCTGCACCCGTTCTGTTGCGAAACCGGGAGATATTGTTGCTAAAAACTGGATGGCGGGCGGGCTGACCATTGTTTCTTCGTTTTTCAGCGCTCCTTCAAGAATCGAGGGAACCACCGTAACCACGATAACCAGAATATATGTGATAACCAGCGCAATCCAATAACCTTTCCTGGTGGCGCGGTTTGTCAGGAACTGAGCCAGGAGCGACCATGTTACCGCGCTAAGCGTTATTACTCCAAAGAAAGCAAGCCAGATGAGAGGAATGCTGACCGGAAGAATTTGTTTATTGAACTGGAGTCCGACGGTAAGAACAGCGGCTCCGCCAAGAGCCAGCAAAATAAGGAATCCGGGTGCCGACAAGAACATGGTTCTCAGGAAACGCACAAATCCGGTACGTGCCGGTTTCGTTTTGTCACTGTCGGCAACAGTGCGGTTTGCGCCAAGCCATGGGGCCAGAATTATTGTTGAAAATGAAATCAGACTGAAGATCGATCTGATATCGGCTATAGTCGGGTGTTCTGATTCCTCGCCAAAGTTTTTGCCCACGATGAAAGTGAAAACCGCCAGGAGGATAAGCAGAAACATAAAGCGCAGGAATACATAATAACGTTCAGGAGCAAAATGAAGCCGAACCACAGAGGCCCTGATAAGATATATTGCCAAAAGCACCGCCAGGATGGTGCCAGGTACCCATGCTGGACAGGATTCGCCCAGGAAAGAAATGGTATTACCGGTATGAATTGCCGCGAGTGATACAATGGATGATATCGTGCTGAGAAATGAGTCACCCATTTCATCGAATACCATAGGAATTATGCTTACGGTAAGCACAGTGATGCTGGCTGCGGGGATTGCGGCGATACTGCGCTGGAACCGTGTTGACCAGTAGAATCCGATGGCACCCACAAAAATTGTATGGCAGAAAGTTACGGTGTACGCTTCTGCTATAGTAGTTGGAGACACACCTCCAAGGATGAAGGAAAGCGACATCAAAGGCAGGGAAATGAATAACAGCGCGAAGAAATAACCCATTGCAGCCAGGAGTTTTGCGGCAACAACGCGGCCTATTGAAACCGGCGCGGCAAACAAACTATCAAACGTTTTCTGTTCCCTTTCGCTGGTTATAGTTGAAGCCGTAATGAGAGGGCAGACAACAATGATAATCCATAATTGGGTAAATGAGATCAAACGGCATATAGATGAACCAATTACACTGCCCAATGTATCGTCAAAACCGCCTTCGGAATGATAAATAACAATCATGTAAGCGCTCAGTACCAGCACATAGAGGTTTGCCACCAGTATACCGGCTTTCGACCTCATTCGCGTGCGTAACTCCTTTATGATGAGATACTTGTTAAATATGGAATGCCGGGACATTATGTAAGTTCTCCCTTTGTCATCTCCAGGAACATATCTTTAAGGTTATCAGCCTCGTATTTTGGCAGTTGAATTCGGACCCCGGCGTTGACCAGGTCCTTTACCAGACTGCTTACTGTTTCATCGCTGTCGTTTATCTGAACGGCGATTTGTGTTCCGTGTGTTTCTGTTCCGGAAACGTCTGCGTTAGACTTTAGAATTTCAATCGTTCGATTAACGTCATCCGCGTGAACCAGCAGAAGAACATTGCGGTATTTGTCGGCGCCGTGTTTAAGTTCCCGCGTTCCCACAAGTCGGCCGAGCTCCATGACGCCCACGGAACCGCAGAGTCCCTGGATCTCTTCAAGAATGTGAGAGGAAATAATGATTGTTGTTCCTTTCTCATTGACTCGACGCAGGATGTCGGAAAGCTCGGACCGTCCTCTGGGGTCCATGCCGGAGGCAGGTTCGTCCAAAATGAGAAGTTTCGGGTTATGGATCAGGGATCGGGCGAAATAGAGTCTTTGCTTCATGCCCCTTGAAAGTGTTTTGATATTCATGTCGCGCTTTATTGTCAGGTTAGTGATTTCAAGCATTTCAGTAATGCGCTGTTCGAGGAGATTCTGCTCCATTCCATAAATGCCTCCGAAAAATGAAAGATATTCATAGGTTGTCAGGTAATCGTAGACACCGAAGAAATCGGCCATATATCCGATACGTTGCTGGACATCCATGCGTTGACCGACAACGTCCAGGCCGTCAACTGTCGCGCCGCCTTCCGACGGCAGAATGAGTCCGGCAAGAACTTTTAGAGTTGTTGTTTTACCCGCGCCGTTGGGTCCGACAAGTCCGAAAAGCGTGCCATGCGGAATTTCGAGAGAAATCTGTTTTACGGCTGTCAGATTCCCGTAACGAACAGTCAATTGGTTGAGTCGGATCATAAAATCATTTTTCCTTTGATTCTCTAGCGTGCCATGTCATGTGTAAAGCACCGCTTCTGTATTGGTTAGGGTTCTCGATGTTTTCGGTTTTAAGCTTTACCGCAAGGGTGCCGGATGTTTCGCTAATAAATTGTTCTGGATTGGCAAGGGTAACTTCATTGGTTCCATTGTGAGCGGTATGTATTTCCTGCCAGTTTCCTTTTTCCCAATCATAGGTGAGCAATTTGGGGAAAGGCGCCGGGTTTTCTTTTTCCTCGTAGTCGTCTTCATCGAATATCCATAGAAAACCGATATGTGTTGGATCCCATTGGGTTGTGCTTGTCGGGAGCCTGTAAATGATCAGGCGCTCGCGCGTTGTTTGAAAATGATAGTCCATTCTTGTGTTTGTGTCGTCTTTCTTGTCCAATCCGAGTTTTTTGAGAATTTCCGGCATATACTGGTAATTGATGTCATTCACATATTCGAATGAATTCATTTCTTCATACTCGAGATCTCGTTCGGAAATGATTCCGTAAGGAATGGCCAAGTCAGGTCCCCGCGTGCTGAGTTGTGAAGGGAAAACGCAGATTTGCTTTTGAGATTCTATGGTTTCTGTCCGGTTAACACCAATCAGCCGGTTTGTCTGCACAGGATGGCCTGCTAAAAAAGGTTCTTCAGGTCGTGCCCTGCCGGAAGTCTCATTCAGGATTTCGCGCAGGCTTTCCGATAACGGGTATTTTTCTGCAAACTCTTCTGAAAACCAGCCGCCATGGTGAAAGCCGCCGCAATTGGGGCAGCGGGTACTTTTGAGATCCGTTTCAGCTATCAGCGGCATAGAAAATTCAATGTCAACTTCCGGGCCGAGATCGCCCAGGCATTGCCTGTGCCATCTGTAAATTATGTGGGCATCTTTGAGGACGAATGGAAGCGAGCCTTTTATTTTTCCAACCAGATTGCTCCCGCTGAAGGCTGTGCTGATCTCAAGACCTTTGCCGAGGTTGTCGGTGCTTTTCGTGTTGAGAAACGCCATGGTCCATGTGCCTACTTTGACGTCTTTAATATCCGTGGTCTCCCCAAACTTATATTCTTCCAAGGGCTTCGTGTTTCCGTATCTATTATGCCCGTACCTGTTTCTCTGGCGCCCTTCGGCCACATTGATCAGAGAAAAGGGGTCTGTGCTGAATGTGAACGGCTTTCGGTCAGGAGATAAAATACCAGTAGTTTCGTAAGCGTAGGCTATGCCGGAATTCTGGCTCAGTGTCAGCTTGACTTCATTGATTATTGTTTTGTTTCCTCTCAGCTTGAGGCCTGTTCCGAAAGCGATAACCGCGAATAATAAGGCGCCTATCGGCAATGTAATAATACTGTATTCAAAGCGTTTAAATCCACGAAGGACCAGCCAGTTTACAAGGCCCAGCGCTATTACGTAAGCTGCGAGAAAAATGATGATGTGCCACGCAAGGTATCGTGCTTTAGCTTCTTGAGGTATGATAAGGTTGTTGCGAAGTAAATCCGATGTTTCCGGACGTATCAGTACCAGCAGTTTGGTCCACAGTTCCTTGCGTAGTCCTTCGAACACAATTCTTTCGTCAATTTTGAGTTCGTTCAAGTCCATGCCCAGAACCACAACCCGCCCGTTACCCGTATCGCGTGCCCCGATCAGTGTGTCTTTTGGACTATAGATTACTCTTTCAAGAGGGGGCACATGCAGGTCTACGCTGGGCACTTTTTTCAGGTAGTCGGAGAATTTGGGTATCAGATTCTGCAGTGACGGCACTGTTACGGGTGTTGACTTTGGGGCGACGGTTACGCCCGGATACAGGTCCCATGTGCCTTTAGCGCCCATCTTTAACGCGTTGGGAGTGATATAGACTGTGCCTCCCGCCGCAAGCCAGTGTTTAAACGCTGTTTTCTGCGCAGGTGAGAATATTTTTTTTGTTGCGCCATCCAGGATAATGGCGTCAATTCCTTCCAGATCCCTCCAGTGTTCCGGAAAGTTATTTGCCGTGGCTTCGGCCCATCGGCACTCAATATAGTCGTCGATACGTATTCCCGATAGAAAATCAAATGCCTGCGGCTGGTCGCTGACGACAAGAATAAAATTAGCATCATTATTAATTAACGGTCGAAGAAAGCATGAATGTTCCAATCCATCAGCAGTAGTCCATTTGCATATAACAGGACAATTATCATCCGTAATCCTGCATGAGACCCGATTTTTTCCTGGTGCTGCCCGGTAAATGGCCTGCACGTTGTTTTTTTTCGGGTTGTCTCCATAATAATAGTAAGGCTTCATTACCTCGACCTTGAGCTGTTGAATCTTATCAGGCGAATTGACACGGACGGGAAACCATTTTCCGTAGGTTACCATATTGCCGAAGCCGCATTCCGCTTTTTCGATGGCGCATAGAGGTAAACAGTATAAAAAGGAAAAGATGAATACAGAGAGAAAGACGCGGCATAAGAATAAACAACGACTCATAACCCAGTGAGTCTATAGCCGTGAACCGGGAATATCAATAGGAATTTATGCTGAGAAACATATCAGGTGAATTTTGGCTCAACGAACACGGGAGGATGGAGGTAAACAGGGGTTGGTTTTTCCAGCGGCTGATTGCTGTTGATTCGTCTTAAAGCCAGTTTACCTGCTATTCTCGCGCGGGGCATCCGTTTTTCTTCTATGATTGTGGTATTCGGGAGAGATAATTTCTTTAGTTCTTCGCCTATTCGGTCCCAGTCAGGGCTGACAATAAGCGGATCGTTCTTCAAGGCTTCGGAAAGTTCATCAATGCCGATAAGAGAATACGCGGTTTTTATTTTAAGGCATTCGTTTGTTCGTTCAAAGCGGGCAAGCCAGAAACGTTTACGGCGCGCGTCACCGATAACTGTGACTTCAGGGACGTCTTTTTCGTTCATAATGTCCATGGCAAGAATTTCACCGCTGCTGATTCCAATAACAGGTTTCCGACCCGGAAGGGCAAGACCGCGTGCCGCTGAAAGAGCGATTCTGATGCCTGAAAACGAACCGGGACCGAGCCCTACGGCGTATGTGTCAATATCGGATGGTTCAACGGACAATTCATCCAGTAATTCGCGGATAACCGAAAAAAGCTGCTGATTGCGGATGCCTGTCTCGTCCCATGTTTTTTCGCTCAAAACAGTGTTATCTTCGAGTATGGCGGCACTGCCGGCAACAGTTGATTGTTCTATGGCGAGAATTTTCATGGGTAGCCATGGTAAATGGATGGCTGATGATGGTCAATGGTTAATGACTGTGCTGTGTTCTTGTGTTTATTTCAGAATGCAGGAAGAATTTCGTTCAAAAATCGAACCCGCAGCGGACGGGTGCGCTGGTGTTTAACGGGGAATGTAGAAAAGAAAGTTTGAATTTCCTTGCGAGTTCCATATATGATGTCCGCTCTGTGTTTTGCAGAACTCTATAGAATAAGGAGATTGTCATGGCGGTAAATTTTGTGGAAAAGATTGATGACGCGGTAAAGGTTAAAAGTGTTCTGGCCAGTGTTTCCGACAAGGCCGGGTTGGATGAGTTGATACCGGGACTGGTAGAAATTAATCCCGATATTATGATTTATTCTACCGGCGGGACTTTTAAGACGATTGCTGAAATTCTGGGAGAAAAAGCTTTGAAAAATCTTACGGCAGTTTCCGATTTTACGGGTCAGCCGGAAATGCAGGGTGGGCTGGTAAAGACTCTGGATTTTAAAATTTATCTCGGACTGCTGAGCGAAACTTATAATGAGGCGCACGTGGATGATCTTAAACGTCTTAATGGCGTGGCAATCGACATGGTTATTGCTAATCTTTATCCGTTCAAAGAAACTATTGCCAAGCCTGATGCTACGCCTGAAAAAGCGCGCGCGAATATTGATATCGGCGGGCCGTGCATGGTCCGTGCTTCGGCCAAAAACTTTCTGCGCGTAGCTTCTGTAACGGATCCGGGAGATTACAGTATAATTCTGTCCGAATTGAAGAATTCTAAGGGTCTTATATCGCTGAAATCACGGTTTGAGTTAGCTGTAAAAGCATTTACGCATACGGCGGAATATGATACAGCGATTTCGAAATATTTCGCTGAACGAAAGATGGAAGAAGTGGCAGGATGTTATCAGGTATAAAAAGAGTTACAGGGGTTACAGGTTACAGAAGAAGAGGGATTCAAGATTTTGTAACTTGCAACTTGTAACCGGAAAGAAACCCATGTTTGAAGTCAGTATAAAAACTCATTTTTCTGCGGCACATCATCTGGAAGGGTACCAGGGGAAATGTGAGACTCAGCACGGACACAATTGGGATGTAGAAGTGTTTGTTCGGGGCAAAGGCTTGGATGAGACAGGGATTTTGATTGATTTTCGGAAGCTTAGAGATGCAGTTGATGATGTTATGAATAAGCTGGATCATCGCGACCTTAATACGGTTGTCGCTTTCAAAGACAAGAATCCGACATCTGAAAATATCGCAACTTATCTTTACAGTGAACTGGCGGAGAAGCTCAATTGTGATGCTTATAGTATATGTCGCGTATCGGTAAATGAAACACCCGGCAGTAAGGCAAGTTATTGGAAAGAAAACGATGAATTATGAATGATAAGTGATGAACGGAAGAGAGGGCTGAGGACAGTGGGCAGAGCAACCAAGAACCAAGAACCAAGAACTAAGAACCAACCCCATGATTGATTTACACGTACATTCAATGTTTTCTGATGGAAGTTTTACGCCGGAAGAATTAGTTGATAAAGCTTTGGATTGCGGTCTGACCGCGATGGCATTGACCGACCACGACAGCACCGCCGGAATAGACCGTTTCCTGGAAGCGTGTGAGAATAAGAGACTGGAAGGAATACCGGGCGTTGAAATAAGCGCTGATGCTCCGCAGGGAACCTTGCATATGCTGGGTTATTTCCTTGATCATAAAAACCGTGAGTTTGAAAAGATATTACAGCATATACGGGGTGGTCGTGAGGAGCGCAATATAAAAATATTGAATCGGCTAAATGAGTTAGGGCTTGAATTGACATGGGAGGAAGTTACGTCATTTGCCGGAGATGAAGTAGTAGGCAGGCCCCATTTTGCCCAGGCGCTGGTAGCCAGGAAGCATGTACGCGGGAAAAAAGAGGCGTTTGATTTGTATCTGGCAAGAGGAAAGCCTGCCTATGAGGATCGTTTCCGTCTTCAGGCGGACGATAGTATTGCCGCCATTGTCAATGCGGGCGGAGTTGCAGTGCTTGCGCATCCGTTTACCCTGGAACTTGAGGGAGATGCTCTTCTTGAATATGTTGGTGAGCTTGCTGATATGGGTTTACAGGGTATAGAGGGTTATTATCCTGAGTATTCCAATAAACAGTGTGAGGAATATCTTGAATTGGCAAAGAGATTAGATTTGGCGGTTACCGGTGGTACGGATTTTCATGGGGCTATCAATCCGAATATCAAGCTTGGAACGGGATTCGGATCGTTGAGGGTGCCGGATGATTTGGTTGAGGAACTGAGGAATCGTCAGGCATAGTTAACTGAAATGATTATTGCTGTCTGGTGTTGATTTGGTAGTGTGATGCTGTATTAAAAATGAAAAACACACGCTGGGAAAAAAACATATTTGAATTAATTCGACGGACATCCACCGATCTTCCTGCTGACGCTGAGACTGCCATAAAGAGGGCTCTTAAAAAGGAGAAGAAAGGCAGTCATGCCTGGTGGGCCTTGACGACTATTCTGGAAAGCGCGGCTTTAGCCCGAAAAAATGATGTGCCCCTGTGTCAGGATACCGGTGCCTTGCAGTTTTATTTCAGTGTGCCAGTTGGATTTGATACCAACGCACTTGTAGCCATGACTCGTACTGCGGTTTCCAGGGCAACACGACAAGGATATTTGCGTCAAAACACAATAGATTCTATCTCGGGAGCTGCGTATGAGACAAATATAGCTCATGCCTCGCCGGTCTTTCATTTTCAGCAGGGGGCCCGAAAGACTGTTGATGTGCGCCTGGTAATGAAGGGCGGGGGATCTGAAAATGTTGGGCATCAGTACAGCCTGCCGAATATTGATCTTTCTGCCGGACGTGATTTGGAGGGGGTGCGGAAGTGTATTCTTGATGCGGCATGGAGGGCTCAAGGTAAAGGCTGCGCGCCGGGTGTGCTTGGTGTGTGTATAGGCGGTGACCGTTCGTCTGCTTACGCATATTCAAAGGAGCAGTTTTTGAGGAAGATAAGTGATAAAGCTCGCGAGAAGACACTGGCGAAGCTGG
>JBHORK010000069.1:0-12977 GCA_042565725.1 Verrucomicrobiota bacterium | reverse complement strand
CTCGGTCTTTTGCTTTTTTAACAGGAATAATAACCATAATAATCCTGTTAAATTTTGATAAACAGATTCTTATTTATTTAACTAATCCTTATCGCGATCCGCTTTCTTTTATGCTGTTGCTTTTCAGTATGTTGCTGTTTCTCCGTTATCTGGAGTTGCCTTTTAAAAGAATATACCTTTTGGCTTTTTCCGGTTTGATGCTTGGTTTTGCGTATTGTGTGCGTGAAACGTCGATTCTGGTTGCAGGGCCGGCATTTTTATGCGGTTGGGTTTATTGGTGTAAGAACCGAAATATTAAATTCTGGAAGTCCATTCTTGTCTTTGGCGTGTTCTTGATGATTGGCGGGTTACCTGTGCTTTGCCAGAGTTATTTGAAAACAGGCATAACAATATTGCCGCCACAGTCCGTTGATCGAGGAATTGTTCTGCCGGGGCTGACGGTTTCTGCGTATAGCAGTACATTTAAACACACAATAGAATATTTTGAGGAAGAAATAGGGGCTGTAGGTTTTTTAATGTTTTTGATTGGAATGATTTCCTGTCTCAAGGCAAGAAACAAGATTGTTTTAGCATTTCTTCTCCCCGCTGTGATTGTATATTTCATGTTCTACTCGTTTTATGAATATTTTGTCAGAAGATATTTTTATATCGTAATGCTTTTTGCAGCTCCAATCATGGCGCTTGGTTTCCTTAAGCTGTTGGATTTGGTTTTGCGTGTATTGCGCCGTGAGTGTTGGCGGCGTGCTGTTTTTGTTTCTTCCGTTGTTATTCTGTCAGGTATTACTTCCTGGTTATTGTTAACGTTTGATGGTCCTTCAAGATTCAGGGTCGCGAACGCAAAACTTTTGTCTGGCGACTTGAAGTCTTTAATTCCTCAGAAATCCCTTGTTCTTTGTGATAGAAATCTTTGTGAGGTTTTGCGGTATTTTCACGACATTGATTCGTATCCGTGTTATGAGTTCTGCGAAGGCAATCTGCTTTCGCCTGAAGAAGTGTCAAAAGGAATTGCTTCGTTTACGGCTTCGGAGAAAAAAGTTTATCTGATGTCGTCCCATGGGATCGGCATGAGCGATGCGAATGTAGCTAATATACTTGCATTTCGAAACCTTGAGTTGCAGGGAGAATTAAAGCCGACACGATATAACCTTATGGAAGTCTGTGATGAAGAAAGCCTTTTTTTGTATGAAGTTAAGCCCTGGCACGAAACAACAACTTCTAATTCCCTTAAAGGCCCGCTTGAGCGCAAAAGTATTTTGTGTGTTGATGTCCGTAATTTGTGGAATAACGGGATAATTCGTAAGTATGCTCGTCTTTATCTGGATGGTAATTTAATAGATGATCATCTTGAAAACGGTGTCAATTATTACGAGATCAATGTTGATCCGGCAATAAATCAGCACACAATAGAATTGAAGTCGGATGCTATTGTTCCGGAAGATATATCGCCGACGATTATCCCGTATGATGCGCCGCTGAAAATGGATTTAGGGATAGAGGCTGTGCCGTTTGACAAGAAGTGGTTGTCCGCCCAATTCTTTGAATATAACCTTGATCGCTGCAGATATGCGCGAGCTCTGGTTAAACGTGGAACAATAACTCTGCCATGCCCCTGGAAATCGAAAGGAAGGGGTTTTGCGGAATTCTATGTTGCTTCTGCGTTTGACGGCACCGCGGATTATCTTCAAATAGATTTCCTGGATCACAAGGGAAGGATCCTTAAATCCTGTAAACTTTCACCGGATTCCAGGGGAAGTGCTATTATGGTGCCTTTGGGGTTTCTTGATGGAGTTGGCAGTCAGGATGTTACGATTGATGTTACACCGGTACGTAATGAAAACAAGCCTTCGCCGGTTGCTGCCGTGCTTGATGCTGTAGAAATTGACAATGTGATTATTCATCATTTCCAGAAAAAAAGATTTCTTTCCGTTGATGTCGGAGGTGAGCAAGATAGTCCTTTTATTTCTTCAGGCTTTTATAACAGGGAAATAACCACAGGACATACTTCGGTGCGCTGGACATCAGATCGGGCGGCCATGAATGTCTATATGGTTAAACCGGAGACAGATTTTAAAGTTGTGCTTTGGTATTTTGATCGGCATCGACATCCAAAGATCCGAGAGCCGGAATTAAAGCTCTTTTTTAATGCTCAAGGTTTTGATGGTGCTGTAGTTGTTGAAAATGATTTGGGTTTGAAAAGAATGGAGTCAATAATACCTAAGGAATGTTTTTCAGATGCCAATAATGTTCTTGAGCTGGTATGCGTTCCGTGGGTGCCTGGAGAATACTGTAAAACACCGGATTCGAGAAAGCTGGGCATTATGCTGGATCGAATTGATGTTCGCCCTATTGAGGTTGTCGAAGATAATTAGCGTAACGCAGACATAAGTTCGGCCAGTTGTAGAATTCTGCGGTTTCCTCCGCTTTTTTTATTATAGCATTATCTTGAGAGCGTATCGCATCCATCAGTTTATTTGCCAGATCATGTTCATCTTTGGGATTACATAGCCAGCCATTCTCAAGATGTTTGACCACATCAGGTGTGCCGTTAACCCTGCTGGCTACTACACGTTTGCCGGCAGCCATTGCTTCAAGGATAACTGTCGGCATGCCTTCGGTTTCTCCGCTGGAATCGACTATTGAAGGCACTGTTATTACTCTGGCATGTTTCTGGAGAGCTATAATCTCTTCGTGCGGTTTTGAGCCCAGGAAATGGACACAGCTTTCCTGTAGCTGTAATTGTTCAGCTAATTTTTTCAGGTTTGATTCTTCCGGGCCGCTTCCGACGATATCAAGTGTAACGTCGGGTATGTTGTTCTGAAGTATTTTTATGGCTTTAAGCAGGTATTTAACGCCTTTTTTTTCTACAAGACGTCCGACGAAAAGAATGGAAGGAGTTTTTATTTCTTTATGCTCAGATTTGAAACTATTGAAATCAACGCCCATGCATGATATTGAAGCGTTTGAAGGCCAGTCCAGCAGGGCGTCAAGTTTCTCTCGAACGTAAGTGCTTTCGCAGATGACATGATCAGATCTTCTTATTATGAAACGTGCGATAAAGCGTCCGAATTTTCCGGGTAAACGCATTAAAACATACAATCCCGCCGCATGGACATGAATAACATGGCGATAGTTGCACTTATGGCGCGCGACAGCACCCGCGAATCCCTGGAAAACAAGCCAATGCGAGTTAACTATATCCACAGGGCCTGTTTTGCATAGTTTTCGAATAGCTGATATTTGGGAACATACGAATTGAGGCAGCAATAAGATTGATAAAGGATGTTTCTTGATGTTGGCTACCATGCCGTGTCTGTAGCATAAAACTTGTGATTCCTTTGGCCAGGCGTAATTATATCTATGAACTGTCACATCTTTCATGGTTTCCTGTGCCAGTGCTGTTTTGTCTCCAGGAGTCAGGGCTTGCACGGAGTCAAAATGAGGGGTTAATCCGTTTGCCAGGTTGAAAACAAAACCAGGAATAGAATCTCCCATTTTGAGAGGGAAAGTCGAGGAGGTTACCAGGAGATGCCGATAATCTTTCATTATTTGCATCTTACATGCAGAAACTTGCTTTACAAGGCCAAATTTCACCAGATGAAGGAGGTTTTAAAACGAAGTTGATAAATAGCTCAGGTTAAAAAGATTTGGGCAATGGATCCGTAATTGTGTAATATAACAATATATGTTTTCTCATCCTGACATATACTCAGTTTCCGTTAACGTCATCACATGGGTTTCATGTGCAGTCGGACTGGGTTTGCGATTTGTTGCTGTGGGTATCGCGTGGAGCTGGCTGATTCCTGTTGGGTTTTCGGATGAAAAATCCGAATGGGTTATTTGGATAATAAAATTTGCGTATACGGTTTTTATCGGTGTTTTGTTTTCTCTTCTTTCCACGCTCTTGCTTGCCGAAATCGGGATTTATTCGAGATGCATGGATCTTGTTTTTCTTGTTGTTCTTTTATTGGGCGGCGTGCTGTTTGGTCTGCGCAAGTCTCCGGGATTATTTATTGAGCATATCAAAAAGAATCTTCCCGGGGCGGTTGTTCTTTTAATTGGAATAATTGTTGTAATGGCATTACCGCGTGCCGGGGAATGGGTCGTGGGCGGGTTGGATCCCGGTGTGTACGAATGTCAGGGCCTCAATGTTGAGCAAGCGGAAACTTTTTATCCTGAGCCGCAGGATGGTTTTGCCGAGCTTGATTCAGAGGAACTAAAATATTTCACGAGGGGAGAGGGAGTATACCGCGAGTGTTTTCCTGGCGTACCCATTGATCCGGAGACAAGCCGAATAAAAAACTATTTCTTCAGGTTGACGCCTTCGCTTATAGCAATGACGGCCAGGTGCGGCGGGTTGCGGGCTGCTACGCGTGTGAATGTGTTTGCGGGGATGTTGATTATTTTTGTTTTCCCGGCCTTGCTTATAGTGAATCGCGCAAAAATGCCCCATGTCATATTTGCCACTCTTATTCTTGCGAGCCAACCTGTCTGGCTTTATCACCTGCATGTTCCGGTTTCTGAGATGCTGCAATTGTTTTTAGTTTGCGGAATAGGGCTTCTTGTTTCAGTACGCTCCAGTAAGTTGGGTGGCATTTTATTATCTGTTGCCATACTGGCGGCATTGTTGAATAGAATCAGCTTTCTTCCATTTGCGGGTATTCTGCTCGCGGTATTGTCATGGATTGATTTAGAACGAATTGATCGTCGTCAAGTTTTGTTTGAACGCGTACTGCAGACATTGGCAATTGTCGCAGGAACAGCATTTGATCTTATGGTTACATCAGTAACAATTCTTCGTCTTGAATCGGTTTTACCTAAGCTTATCATGGTTGCCGGTGTTTTCTGGCTGTTTGCGGTTGTGATAGATTTTATTGGCTTAAAGTCTGGCGTGAGAAATAAAATTACGCAGTTGCCGGCGCGACTGGTTTTGGCGCTTTGCGGGATAGCTGTCTGTTTGATTACATTGATCTGGTTTTTGCCGAATATGCCTTTTGTAAAAGGAGCGTCAGAAAATTTCCATAAAATCGTACCGTATATTGGATATGGATTTCTAGTTTTTTCAATAATAGGGGTATTCACGCTGTTCCTTGAAAAGAACCAGCTTTTTCGAAATATGAAAGGATTTGTGTTCTTTCTCTGTTCAGTTTCGACTGTCTTGATAATAAATCATTATATTGTGGAAATATATCCGTGGGCTACCAGGCGGCATCTTGTTTATATAGTACCGGCCGTTTCCATTCTTACGGGACATTTTTTATCGACTTTCTGGCATATGAGGATACGGCAGAATATTTTTAGAATTGTTGTGATTGTTTTGTTTGTTTGTGTGTTAGCTGAGAACGCAAAAAAGAGTTGGCACGCGTGGGATCGTACGGAATATGACGGTGTTTCCAGTGTGCTGTTGGGAATAGCGGAGCAAATAGAGGATCGTGATATTGTTATTGTTGATGATCCGGTTTGGGGTACGCCCTTATCGTTTATTTATGGAAAACAGATTTTTAATGGGAAACATTTATGGCGGCGCAAAAGTAAGGATGGCATGAATGAGGCTTTAGAAGCTCTTTCACGTTTGCGGAAGAAAGGATGGCGGATACGGTTTCTGACCAGTACCCGGACTTTAGGGCTGGATATTTATCCGGTAAAGCCGGAGCCTGCGGTGCTGGACTGGAAGACGGATGAGATTGTGCTGGAAGAGATGAATCACAGTAAACGCGCAGATGATTTTGAGTTGAATAAAAGACGAAATGTTTTCCGGTTGTTTACCTGGGAAGGCTGAGAACCTGTTCACGGCCTTTTCTGGTCTGGCGGAACGCATTTCGTGATAAAACTGGACCGCATCTCTTGTCGCTTCGGGACTGGGTTTGTTCTTTGTCTGGAGCTCGAAGACTCGCTAGGCCTGCAGAACAAACCCCGCCCCTTCGCTCTTGGGTTTGCGAGTTCTTTATTCCAAAAGCGAATGAGTCCTTTGTTTTCTTCGTTACCTTTTGTTCAATGCTCTTGCAAGATTGATTTTGGTTAGTTTCCGGAGGGGTCGAATTCTTTAACAGTTTTGATTACGCTTGTCTGTTCTGAGTCGCTCATGCCGTTGTAGAAGGGTAGCCTTATAATGCGGCTGTATGTATTTTCCGTGACAGGACAAAGTCCTTCTTTTCCGCCGAATTTGCGTCCCATTTCCGAGAGATGAAGCGGCTGATAATGGAAAACTGCGGAAATCTCATTTTCTTTCAAGTGAGATATAAGCTTTTTGGTGTGTTCGCCCGTAGGCAGGAACATGTAAAACATGTGATATGCCTGTTCGCAATGATCAGGAATAAAAGGAAGACGAATGTTGTGAGATGAAGCCCATTCTTTAAGTTCGTTAAAATACCTTTCCCAAATATGTTTTCTGTGGTTCTGGATTTTTTCGGAATTTTCAAGTTGTGCGAGCAGGAAAGCAGCGAGTATATCGGAAGGCAGATAGCTTGATCCGATATCAACCCATGTGTATTTGTCCGTCTCACCTCTGAAGAACCGGCTTCGATCGGTTCCCTTTTCCCTAATAATTTCGGCACGACAAAAATATTCGTTATTATTAATTACCAGAGCCCCGCCTTCGCCGCAGGAAACGTTTTTTGTTTCGTGAAAACTTTGAGTAGCCATATCGCCGAATGAGCCGAGCGGTTTTTCTTTGTATTTGCCGAAAAGACCGTGCGCGTTATCTTCAATAACGGCAATTTTATATTGGTTAGCAATTTTTATGATGGCATCCATCTCGCATCCTGCACCTGCATAGTGTACGGGAACAATTGCCTTAGTCGCGGGGGTGATAAGTTGTTCAAGCTTTGTTTCGTCGATATTAAAGGTGTCGGAACGGATGTCGGCAAAGACAGGTTTTGCGCCACGCAAGACAAAAGCATTTACCGTTGAAACAAAAGTGAACGCGGGAACTATGAACTCATCGTCAGGTCCTAAATTCAGCAGGAGTCCGGCCATTTCCAATGCGTGAGTGCAGGACGTTGTGAGCAGGCAATGCGGCACATTCAGGATTTGGGTTAACAATGAAGAACATTTCTTCGTGAAATGGCCATCACCCGATATGTGGCTGCGTCGGACAGCTTCCTCCATGTAGCGTAGTTCTGTTCCGGTAAGATAGGGTTTGTTAAAAGGTATTTTCATTCTGTTTGTTCTGAATGATACGTTTATATTGCTGGTTTTTCCAGGACATTTAGAACGTGTATTTTGTGCCAATACCCCAGGCAATATTATCCAATGTAAACGTATAATCTGTTTCCTGGAAGACGTCTCCGTAACGCGAAAGAGTGAAATTGTCGTGGACATCTACTCTCATATAGCGCAGGTAAAGATCCAGGCTCCATTGATCCGTCAATTTAATGCCACAGCCGCCTGCCAGTACAATTCCTATAGTGTTGTCCAGGCTCATGGATCTTCTGTATCCGCCGTTAGGATTTTCGGGGGCGCCGGCAGCAACCCATTCTTCGTAGGTCTGTTCCGCTGCCTGCCATGTTGGGCCTCCGAATCCATTGTGCCACCATTGTGAATGATCAAAGTCTGAGAGCATTATGGCAATGCCGATTCCAGCGTATGGCGTGAATGTGGTCATTCGTGTTCCGACCATTTTGTCTATGGATTTTCGGGCAAAGCCGATAATAGTGGGTCCCTTAAGGACAATATCACCGTCATTATGTCCGTCTTCGGTTGTTGTTGTGGTTGTTTCTATTCGGTCCCATGAGACTTCAATTCCGTAATCGGGTGTAATAAGCCAGTCAACGAATAATTTCGGGCCATAATCCGGTTCGTTATTCAGGTAATCAATGCTTCCCAGGAAATCGCCTTTTTCATTAAGGATAAAGAAATGAGTAAAACGAATACCCGCTTCGATATTATTTTCGTGTAGGAAAGCAGAAGCTTTTTGTGAATAGTCGCAGCTTGATGTTTTTATGTCTTCAAAAATTCGGCCTAAACCTTCTTTCAGTTCCAGCGACTTCTCGCGAAGAGATATTTTCTTGCTTTTAATTGCAGGAACTGCAATTACGGGTTTTTTAACTGCTGTTTTTTTAATCTCAGGTTTCTTTATCTTTGGAGGAGGAGTTTTGGGCGTAGTTTTTCTTGAAACAGTTGTTTTAAATCCGACAAGGGTGTGAGCGCTTTTCTCTGGAGCAAACTGCATAAAGGTCTTCAGGTCTTTGGAATAGGTTCGAACGCGGTTTATGGGCTTGCCGGTTTCCATGTCCAATAGTGAAGTTGTAAGAATATATTTCTCTTTTTCTTTAGTAACGTGTCCGTAAATAACATATTGAACATTAAGTATTTTCCCGGCTGCTAAAGCTGGCTCTTTCGCCGAAGAGAATGTCGATGATATAAATCTTTCAGCTTGAAGACGTTGATTTGTTTTGTAACGGGATATGATCTTGTATTTCCCTGTTCTGTCGAGACTGACATAGAACCTGTTGCATAAAAGAGCGGTGTTGCCGGCGTCTATTTCTTCTGATGCCTTGAAGGAAAGCACCGCGCAGGTTGGGGTTTTTTCAGCATGAGACGCGATTGCCAGGAGGAATGCACATGCCGCGACATATCTGAATTTACATTTTGATAACACTTGTTTCATGGGCGAAAGAGATGATTTCATAATGCGGCAAAGAAAGTCAAGAATAGTTGTTTGAGCTTTTGCGTTATAAACGCAAAAAGCAGAGAGCAGGTTTCAGTGTTCAGGGTTCAGAAGGATATCCAAATGAAATCCAAAGGTCGAATGATAAATTAGAATGCTCCATACCCCTCAAATTACGGTCTGTACAAACGCTTAACGGCTTTGTTAAATTCCCATCATGAGAGCGAGTCCCAAGAAGGTATTAGCGATATGTTTATATATGTCGCTGGTTTTTTTTGCTTTATATTTACGTTCGGCTGGATTGTTTCGGGATGTAAATTCAGGGCATATGCTGCATCCGGATGAACCAAAACAGTTTGCGGCCCTGCATCATTATCTGGATGGTGATTATGTCTGGTACACGGACAGTTGGTTTTATGATGGTTATCCGTATGCCCTTAACCATGTTGACGAATGGATATTACGCCCTTTTTTAATTTTTAAAGCGCTGGTTAAGCAGCATTTGTTTTCCAGCGTAGAGTGCGTGCCTGAAACGGAATCAATCAATCTGATTTACGCAGCTCGAGCTCTCAGGGTTCTTTATGGCATGCTTTGTTTGTGCCTGATGGGGCTGATAGCTCAAAGATTCTTTAAGCGAAAAGAAATAAAATTCTGGTCAGTTTTTCTTTTTGCCATCTCACCAATTGCGATTGCGGTAACTCACTATGCCGTTGGCGATATTGGCACGGACTTGTTTTCAGCTTTGATGATTCTCTGTCTATGCCTGTATGTAGAAAAAAGTAAAAGCACATGGATGTTTCTGGCGGGTGCTGCGACGGGAGCTTCTTTCGCATGCAAATATAACGGGGCCTTGGCTGGCTTTGCTATTGGCGTTTTTATCCTGTTGGAATTTATTGCGAATAAAGATCCCAAATATCTGCTGAGGAATCTGAGTTGTGCTGTTGGCGGTTTTTTTCTTGGGGCTATGGTTTTTACTCCGGCATGTTTTATTAATTTCAAGAAAACGTGGCAGGATGTTTTTATCAATTTTAGAATGATTCAGGAATATGATGCTCCTGCGAATTATGCGGAAATATCTTGTATGCAAAGAGTCTCCGGTAATGCTTTGAATAATTTACCGAGAATTTGCCGGTTTCTTGGGTTTGGATTAATTTTTGCTGCTGTTTCCGGAGTGATTCTCAGTGCTCGGCGGTTTTTCTCTAGTGAAAGTGTACGTGGAAATAAAACGGAAACACTTAAATTAGCTGTTTTTTCATCGGCGATTATTGCTTTAATGGTGTCGATTGTCGGCAAGCCTTCGGTTCAGCCGTTTCATTTTTCGTATATCCAGATTCCGTTGATTCTCAGCGCTGCTTATTTTTTCGGATCGTTATTAAATAAAAAACATTTTATATGGCGCGGCATCTCGGTTTTTCTGCTTTTTGCAATAACAGCGGAGCTTGCCGTGAAAACCAGGCAGGAGAATTTTTTCTGGAAGAGAAGTGATAACGCGTGTTTTTCGAAAGAAATGGAGGACGTCGTTTTTTATGAGAAACATGGTTCGGCTGATATTGTAAAAAGAGTATTTCTTGAACCTGAAAATCCGGCTGTGTTTAGAAATCTTGCCAGAACGATAGAAGTATCGAATGCCGACTTTTGGAATAATATTCATATCGCGCCCATGCCAACAGTGCCGTATCCAGTGGATTCCGACTGGATTTTCGCAAATGGCCCTGTGTTTCCGAGGAATGACCGGATGTTTTATGTTCGGGGTGGGGCACAAGAGAATAAACAAATTGTTTTATATGAACAACCGGGTGAAATCAATGTGGGTCTGCGTTCGGGTCGATGGCCGGCCAGAGTAAAGCTCGAACTGGGTGGGTCCAGTCGTGAGGTTGTTCTTGCTCCGAGTAGTCAGGATATATTGGCTTTAGAACCGCGCACATGGAGAGAAATAAATAGTCGAAATGAGTTTTCTGAAAATGCGTTTATTGTACCTGTTAACGTTAAGTCAAGTGTTGGTGATGTGTGGGTAACGGTTCTGGTTGGCAATCGTGAAGTTTCGCATTTCATAATGTTTGGCGGTGAAACGGGAGGAGTTGTTTCTTTTAATTTTAATGAGTTGTCACGACCAGAAATAGAACAAGAACTGGCCCGAACTCGTTTTTTAGAAAATAACGATATCTCGAATGTTGTTTTGGAGGCGGATGATGCCGGGAGGCAAGCTTACAGTTTGCTTGAGGAAAGTATTCCTTTGCCGTGCGGCGCTTACCTTCTTGAATGTGAATTTATGTCATTGACGCCGGATTTTGATGCGGCACTGGGCGTTGAGAGGTTAACGGGATTTGAGTATATAGCTGTCGAAGAAACAAAGCTTTCTGCTGAATGCAAGGTGATGAAGTTTAGATTTTCGAAGACCTTTGCGCCTTATCAATGTCGCATTAAGTTAAAAGCAGTTAGTGGACACGCGAAATTGAGATCATGGAGATTGATGCCTGATGCGTCGGCCATTCTGGATGATCTTGAAAGGTGGAAAGATAGAGAGGAGGCTCCTGAGTGGGCGAAACGGGCAGTGACTAGGAGCCAGGAGTCAGGAGCCAGAAGTCAGGAGCTGGAGAATAGAAAGATTGTTTTTGGGAAAAGTATTGAGCTTGGAGAAGTGAAGCTGTCGGAGCAGCTTGCCGGAGAGGCGTGGGAATTATGTTGCGGGATGAAGCTTAAAGAATTTTCTCTGAGAAATTTTGACGTATATCAGGTGTTTGTGCATTTAAGAGACAATAACGGAAAGCAGGTTCATTCTGATGGTTTTCCGTTATGGAAAGCTTTTATCAGTAGTGAGTTTCGCATGCCTGTGGTCTTAAAGAAGCTTCCTGATACATTATCCGGCATCTATGATGTTGAAGTTGGTGTTTGGAATGTGCGAACACGAAAAAGGCTTTCTGTTTCCGGTGATAATCTTTCTTCCCGGGAAAAGCGGAAACGATTAGTTAATATAGGCAAAGTCATGATTAAGCCTTGATGAAAAGCATCTCTTGCAGAGGTCGCAGAGAAAGAGAAGAGGAAGAAAAGAAGTTTAGACCAACCTTCGCGCAAGGCTACGGCTTGGCACGGCAGGATTAACGGGATCGACAGGATGAAGATTCCTGCGGGAGTCATCTTTTCTTTTAGAATGAGTAACGCATGCCTAACCCCATGGTTTTATTGCTCAGGTCCCATTTGGAATATCTGGTTTGAAATACGGCGTCATCCGCGCTGGCTATGATATCACTGCTTACACCGATTCTATAAGTGTTGCCAAATACCAGATTCTTGGTTTCTCTGTAGTAGAAATCTATTTGCCAGTTCTCATAAAGTTTTACGGCGATACCGTACATGAATATATTTCCATTATCACGGCCAACTGTGAATGTGCGTCTGTATCCGCTGTTTGGATTGTCCTGAGAGCCTGCCGCGCGCCACTCATTATATGCCGCATCGGCTTCTCTCCATGTTTCGCCTCCGAACCCGAAATGCCACCATTCCTGCGTTACGTCGGGAGATCCGAAACGTGCGGATCCGACGCCTATGTACGGTACGAATCTTATGTTTCGTATTTCAAAAGGAAATCGGGCTATTGCTGTTATAATATCGCCCTTGGCCACAACGGTTCCGTCACTGTATCCGCCATCCAGATAGTTGCCGGCATTATCAAGCTCTTCTGAGGTGAACGTAATACCGTGCAATTCGCTCCATGCAAATTCCATCCCGATATTGCTTAAAATGTATTCGGCAATTTTAGAAATAGTCTTGGGGACCTCTTTTCTTGTGTCATCAAGTATTGGCCAGTTTCTGATAGCGCCCAAAGGGAACCAGCTTATCTGGAGATTATGCAGTCCCGTTCCGTTAACCTGATCCTCATGAAGTTCGTCCGTGCTTCCGATAAAATAGCCTTCAATATACTTTTCGCCTTCGAACCAGAAGTCTTGATCTGGGTTCAGGTTTTCTTTTTCTTTGCTTCTTGAGAAAGAGGAGGATGCTGTTCTTATTCCGATATCGAAACAATTTTTTATGAAATTATTGTAAAGGAATTTTTCTGTATGATCGAGATCAGGGAAATTCATATCCCTGAAGAAAGTCGAAGATACGGTATCGTTCTCAGCCTTGATGATGCCCAGAGGCGCAAATGCGATTACGCATATGAGACATTTTGTCAAAAATAAATAGTTTTGTTTCATATGAAGAAGTATGTTTATAGGGAAAAGCGTTGCTATGGTCAAAGCTCTTTTACGGCATTTTTTGTTTTACAGGGCAGGGATATGGGGCGAATCGCTATTCTAGAGCAATTCACGATTGAGATGTCGCATATATACTTCCTGCGGCGTCGGCTGAATCTCTTCAAAAAACACAACATAGC
>JBHORK010000068.1:0-13051 GCA_042565725.1 Verrucomicrobiota bacterium | reverse complement strand
ACTGAAATCCGTACCAAGAATATTATCACCCAGCAAGCCCGCCTCTTCAGCCTGTTCAATTGCCTTGCGGGCATTATTCACAGCAAGCGGATACTCTGAACGAATATAAATATATCCAGAAGCGGAACAAATTCCGCGGGACATCGCATAAGCGCCAATGAGCATTCCTTCCAGAACAGAATGGGGATCCCCTTCCATAATAGACCGGTCCATGAATGCGCCAGGATCTCCTTCATCGGCATTGCAAATCACATAGCGCATTGATTTGTCTTCAGCGCCACGGCAAAAACTCCATTTTTTACCGGTTGGAAAGCCACCGCCGCCGCGGCCGCGCAACCCTGATTTCGTGATCCATCCAATTACTTCCTCCGGGTCCATCCCGAGCACTTTAGCTAAAGCAACATAGCCATCCACGGCAATATAGTCCTCAATACTATTGGGGTCAATTTTTCCGGTGTTGCGCAATACGATTCGCTTTTGTCCGGCATAGAAGGGAATATCTTCGTAACGCTCAATACTCTTTCCTGTCTGAGTATCCTCGTACAACAGACGCTCTACAACTTCTCCCTGAATAATAGTTTTCTCTATTATATCGCGTACATCTCCTTCCACATCCTCAAGACCAACTTTGCGGTAAAATATCCCCCGCGGCTCAATTACCACCAAAGGGCCTTGCTGGCAAAAACCATGACAACCGCTCACCTTCAGCTGAACCGATATGCTTTCACTATGCTTGCCGATTTCTTTCGCCAACGCTTCCGCCAGCTTAACACTTCCACTGGCACGACAACCGGTTCCGCCGCATACGATAATACGCAATCTCTCCGGATCTTGTGATGAAAGGATTTCTTTTCTCACAGCCGTAAGTTCTTCACTTGAATTAATTTTTCTCATGATTCTTTCTACTCTTAGATCATGGAATCAAGTAACTTTTCCGTCTTACCTGCAGTCATTTCGCCATGAACCCGACCATCTGCGACAAGAACCGGAGCCAGCGCGCACGAACCAAGACATGCCACACGTTCAAGAGTAAACTGATAATCAGCTGTTGTCCCGCCCTGCTTAATTCCTAATTTTTCTTCAAATGACTGCATGACTTTTGATGCGCCACGAACATGGCACGCCGTCCCCAGGCACACCTTAATTTTATGCCGCCCCTGAGGAACAAGATAAAATTGCGCGTAGAAAGTAACCACACCATATACAACATTGTCCGGAACATTAAGAAATCCAGCCGTCTCAATCATAGCCTCGCGCGGAACGTAGCCAAACATCTCCTGAATATCCTGAAGCACAGGTATTAACTCACTCCTCTCGCCTTGATACTTCGAGAAAATATCAGTCAATTGACTCAAATCTACATCTTGCTCATCTGTCTTCATAAGAACCAATCCATCCGTTGATTTCCACTGCCAAGAAGTTTTACAAGAACAGGCTCGCCTCTTTCACTGCATTACTGCAGGAATCCATTTGCGAACCGAATTTACAAGATATATTTTCTCCGCGTCACGAACATCTTCTGCGGTGATAATTCCTTCTTCAATTTCGCCGCGCTCCAGCAACAGTCCACGAAAAACGCCCGGTAACAGACCACACTTTATCGGAGGAGTTATATGTTTTCCAGCCTTTTCAATCACAATATTGGCTATAGTACTTTCCGTTATTTCGCCGTGTTCATTCCAAAGCAGTATATCGTCACAATCCGGCTTTGATGATCTTGCATGCTCGTAAACCGAACGATTTGTCGTCTTATGGTAAAGAAAAGGACTGCTCAGATCTATTGGTTTTTCGGCTAGCACCACTATCCAGGCTCTGTCGGAGAGATCCCCATCCAAAGACTTTGCTTCTATTGAGCTTTCTCCCTTTTCGTCTACTGTTACCCGCACCTTGTACCCTGGAGTCCCTGCATCTCCATGGTTAATGGTAAGTTGCATCAAGCGTTTTCTAATCTTATCAATATCCACGTCAAATCCAAAATATTCTGCCGACTGCTTCAACCGCTCAAGATGTCTATCCAGCAAGAAATAGCCTTTTTTCTTTTCCCATAGAATAGTTTCGAGAAGTTTAAAATTCGGCCTTTCCGCTGTCAATACCGCCGCTTTCACCAGACATTCTTCATATTCGTTATCTGCGTCTGAATCCCATACAATGCCGCCCCCCACCCCGTATTCTGCGATGCCCCGTTTTTTATCCAAACTCACTGTACGGATAGCTACGTTAAATTCAGAATTCCCGTCAGGAGCAAGCCAACCGATACAACCCGTATAAATTCCTCTCGGGGTCTTTTCCAGCTCCTTAATAATCTGCATCGTCCGAATTTTCGGCGCCCCGGTAATTGAGGCACATGGGAAAAGAGCTTTCGTAATCCCGGGAAAAAATGCCGAAGTTTTACAAGCCACAGTTGAAGTCATCTGCAATACCGTTGGATAACGTTCTATATCATACAAACTTGAAACATGAACACTGCCCGGATCAGCAATCCGACCCATATCATTTCGAACCATATCCACAATCATAACATTTTCAGCTCTGTTTTTCTCCGAGTTGTATAATGTCGCGGCCAATTCATTGTCCCGCGCTAAAGTCAAACCGCGTCGTGACGTTCCTTTCATCGGTCGGGAAATTAATCTACTGCCGTCAAACGAGAAGAAAAGTTCAGGTGACGCGGAACAAATGGAAAAATCGTCAGTGTCAATAAACGCGCAATACTCGGCACGCTGACTTTTATGCAGGCCAAGAAACAAACTCTCCGGATCCCCTTCGAATTGCGCTCTCATCCGGAACGTAAAATTTACCTGATATGTGTCGCCGCTTGCCTGATAAGACTTAATACGAGCAACAGCCTGCCGATATTCTTTTAACGAAACTGATGGTTCCCATTTTCCTAATTGGAAGGGCGCTACTTCACATGTATCGGATTCTTTAACATCTTCAACACCGTCAAATAGTCCGAACCAGACAAGCGGAAAATTCTGTAGATCATGGGTCGTACAGGCCTTCTCCAAACCGGGCGCCGCTTCGTAGGCAAGAAAACCTGCCGCATGCAAATGCTTTTCTTCCACCGCTTTTCGTACCGCGTTCAGTGTGGGCAGAACATCTTGAGGCCGATTCGCACTTAGAATCTTAACTGGATCCTTGAAGAGCCGCCACGCCGTCCCGCGAGTTTTATTCCATATAACAATCTTTGAATTCACAGGGGTCATGTCTCAACATTCTCTATCGCGGCTGACTTCAAGAGTCCTGACAAGTAAACGATCAAGAGGCGGCAAAAATCTTGCTTCGACGTATATCTGATAAGAAAACATTCTGCGCCACAAGAAAATTAATACATGGTTCAATTTCAACAGAAAATGACTGAGCGCGCTGTTGCTCAATGCTTTAGGATACGGCGCTGGTATACCACGCGTTTTGACAACATGATAGCCCTCCTGTTTCAAAAGCCGACTAAACGATCCAAAGGTAAACAGACGTTTATGCGTTAAATCAAGAATTCCTGCTTTTCCGTAGTTGAACTGTCCAAGTAGAAGACTCAAGCGGGTTATGAAAAAACCAATATTAGGAACTGTCAGAATAAGTACTGTTTTCTCTGCGTAACACTTCAATCTCAATTCATCAAGCAGCCTTTCAGGAGAGTCAAGATGTTCCAGGCAGTCAAGTGCAAGAATATAATCATATGTATCCAGATCAGAAGGCAATTGAGGAGAATCGAGATCACAGCGTATAAATTTCTCAAACAAATCGGGATCTGCGGATTCCTTATCTACTCCTGTGACTTTGCACCCCTTTTTCTTCAGCTCACGCGCCACATATCCGCGTCCGCAAGTCAAATCCAGAACGGAAGCATTTTCACTTACTGCTGAAATTGCCATAGTATGAGAAGATACGTATCCAAGTTTTATGTCATAACCCGGCTGCCCCCCTTCAATATCATATTTTTCATGAAAAAATATCCCCATCAGATGCGCCTTGCAGACAAGTGTGGTCACAACAACATTCCACGCATAAGCAATCCCATTGACGCAACAAATTTCATCACCGCAATATGCTGATATCGGAATCTCCTTGATCCGAAACCCGGCCATTGAAAACTGAATGATTATTTCGGTATCGAAATGGAAGTTATTTGTATTGTACTCAAACGGAAGCTGCTTAAGCGCGGCTACCGAATACACTCTATACCCCGAATGAAACTCGCTCAGATTCATATGCAAAACAGCATTTTGAAACGCGGTAAGAATCCGGTTCCCAACATACTTGTAGAGCGGCATCCCTTTTTTCGATATCGCGCCGCGTCCCATGATGCGCGACCCAAAACATGCATCGCACTCTCCTGTCAAAACGGGCTCAAGTAATTCCGGAAGTTTTTCAGGGGCATATTGCCCGTCACCATGTAACAACGCAACCACATCAAACCCTTTATCGACAGCATATTGATACCCTATTTTCTGATTTCCGCCATAACCCTGATTTTCGGGATTAAAGAGAACAGTTAATTTCAAGCCGGACAAAGAACTTCGATCAACCTTTTCAATCTCAAAAGCACGGTCAGTCGATGAATCCCCAATGACAAGTACTTCGGTCCCGTGCGGAAGCTTTCCAAAAGGTATACGCGCCAAAACCGAACTGATTGTTTTTTCGGTTTTGTAAGCAACAACAAGAATTAATACTTTTTTACTACTCATTATCCCAACTCCTGTTTCGCACGCGACAACCGCCACAGACAAATACCCGCAAGAAGAACAGCAAGTGACACAAGGGCGCCCATTCCGAGATAAGTTGAGCTATATCGAAAAACCACCCTGCTTTCACCTGCAGGCACAACAACACCGCGCATCCAGACGTTTACAGGAAAACAATCCGCAGGTTTACCATTCACAACTGCTGTCCATCCGGGAAACCATGTTTCGGCAAGCACAAGGATTGCGGACACATCCGCGGTAACGGCAAGCTCTACTCTTTCGTTACGAAATTCCACGAGGTCAACCGTTCCGGAATTTCGGGAAGCGACTATCTTTTCAATTGGCAGATATTCTTTCTCTATCAACGCCTGATCATGCACATTGTGTCCTTCCTTCATTCTCACAATCGCGTCACGCCAATGATCAACCTCATCATAATGATATACAAGATATGCGCGCGGGTCCGGATCGGGATTAATTACAGCTTTACGGGCAACTTGATCATGGCCGACCATGAGATTCATGGTGTTAAAAGGGAAAGCGCCATGATCATAAATACGCGGATCAGGAAATGTGGTGAACAACTGCGGCACCGGTATGTCCAGCGCATCATGAATATATACCCACACCCTGTCCGGAACAAGCGACACATAACCCGAGAAATTGCCGTATTTGTGTTTCATGCCGCTATTAGCTTTAATCAGCGCTCTGCCGAAAGCTACGCGCACAGGAAAATCATTTTCCTTGAACAATCCCTCTTCCTGGATAAACCATTTAAGCTTGGTATCTGTTCGGGAAAAATTGAATACGCCATAGGCGATACCAGTGACATACCCCGCAAAACACAATTCGGCAAGAACAAAGCCGCATGTCAGACCTTTAACCCAGGTGCTCCATGGATGCGTACTGCTTTCTTTGAAAAGGTGTAAAACAAAAATAAGAAGTGTTGCAATGGCAACAAGCAGGCCTGCCACAAGACAAATATTATCATCGTCGATCATTGCGGGATTTTTAAAATAATAAAACACTATAACCGCAACAAAAACACATGCCAGCGATATGGCGGCAATTCTCATTCTTTTGACAATGTTTTTGTCGCTGAGAAAACATCCGCTCGCCAGTATCAAACTGAACGTGACAAGAGTTGCTGTCCTGGCCGGAATCCTGAAACTGCTGAGGCCGGGAACCACGTGGTATAACACCCTGAATACCGGAGTACATTCACCTAACGCAATTAATACACAAACAACCGCCATAAACAGTAATCCACGCATACGTCTATCACTCAATCTTGAAAGCCCGAAAATTCCCGCCATCGTAAATAATAAGCCCGGATATATATAGTTCTCCCAATTAGCAATAAAATGTGATGTATTAAAAATCAATAACGACATCCATTCACGCCACGGCATGGCGAATGCGGCCGAATAGGCCAACGATTGTCCAGCCCTGTTACTCTCTTTAATCAGTTCCAGAAACGGAAAAAGCTGGACAGCCGACAGCGCTAGCGAAGCGGCAATGGCCATGACAAATACCAAAAGTTTCCGGGAGGTTCTAACCAGATTTTCTGCAAAAGGTTTCTCAAGCCCATACCCGATAAAAAACAGACTTATCCCTAAGCAGGTAATCCAGAAGAACTGTGGGTGTCCGCATAAAAACTGCAGTGTAAGTATTCCGACAAGAATCAACCACCTGCGCAATACAAGGCTTTCATTCAAACGCCAGGCAAGCCAGAACAAAAGCGGCCAATAACACATTGTGTATACATATTGCAGGAGACCGGCATATACGCGTCCTATAACAGGTCCGCACAACAAAAACACAAATCCAGTAATTATCGCCCAGAAACGCCGTACTTCCCACGACCTTGCAAGCATCATCATGAAGAATGAAGCGAGAAAAAAATGCAGAGTATGTGAAATGATCAATGCCAACTTTTCGGGAAATGCCGCGAAAAGCAGATTTGGAGGATAAAAACACGCTGTTTCAATATCTGCCAGAAACGGTCTACCCAGTGTAATGTACGGATTCCACAGCGGAACATTTCCATGCAAGAGCTGTTCTTTGAAGAAGAATTTATTAAGGGAATGCATTTCAGCATAATCAATGGAATTGATAACAGAAGGTTCGAGCAGAACCAAAAACAGAGAAAGCAGTAAACTACCCGTAAGAAAAAGCAGTATCTCATATTTGTAGGAAGAAAACCTGTTCACTTCAATCGCTCCTGTTTTCTATAAACCACTTACCGCGTCGCCGTTTCACCCCTTCGCCGTGTCTTTTTATTTATGAGGTGGGTATATTTCCACTTCATCAAAAGTCAGCCGGCACTTACCCGAGGCCTTCACCATAATAAAGCGGGCCAACGGCTCATTCTCAAGCTCAACCCGCAGAGGAACGCCTGTCCAACCCTGTGATATCGTTTTAATCGTTTGCCACTCTTTTCCATCAGCCGAAGTCCGTATAATTAATGGTCGAAGATTCAAATCCGATCCGCGCAATCCTTCGTGCAAAACAACAGACCCGATGGGTTGTAAATCATGCAAATCAACAAGCCAGGATGGATCCGTCTGAATTTTAGTAAAAAAACCGGCCCGAGGACTCGAATCTCCGTCAACACCTCTGCCGCTCCCAAAGCGATGAGGATAACTCTCCGATTCGATAGAACTCATATGTGTCCATCGCCCATATGCCAGATTATTAAGTCCTTCACCATAGAAATCTTCACTCCAAACATAAACCGTACCAATATTCTGCCCCGTATACAAACTCCTGTACCACATTCCGAATACACCGACGGCTGATACAAATACAATCAGTGCCGTCAAAACAGCACGCCGTCGCTGAAGAAAATAAAATGACGCTGCTGTTCCAACAAGAACAAACATCAGACAGCTTACAACCATTCCGTTAAACGCAGCGGAACTCCAATACCTGAATTCCACGGTACTATCACCGGCCGGCACACGAATGGCCTGATACGCGCCATTCGCGCGATATATTTGCGCTTCATCTCCATCTACCGTCGCTTTCCAATGCCCTGTACAAGGATAAGAAATGCCAAAAAAACCTGGCCCGACAGCCTGCACATCAAAAACCACCCTATTAAATGAACTGTAAGTCAGCACTACACTGTTTATGGCACTTTTATGTTCCTGACCCAAAACACCGGCCTTAAGTGCCGGAGGTTCATCATACTGCTCCACAACAATTTCGTCAGGTTTTCGCCCCTGTTCCATAAGCCGGTATGCTTCTTCATTACTTTCGGCAACCCGATATTTTGTGTAAACCTTTCCAAGAAAAGGTTCCAGCCACGAATATGTTAACTGCCTGAACATCGGCGCTGAAAACATATCAACAGGATCTGAAAAGTTCGAGTATTCCAGCTTCGCCCGTTTCTGTTCCAGCATCTGTTCAAAAGCAGGCGTATTCTGTTTCTGCTCAACCCATGTCCCATATTTTAATATCCCGCCGATATGAACACATGTGACAATACACAAAACAAAGACAGTTCTGTTTCGCAGTTTTGAATGAGACAGAGGAAACGCCAATACTGCCAGAACTATTGCGCCCAGAAATAAAGTTAAAGGCTCCAGCCAATTCGGAACGACCCTGTTATTCCTTTGCCAGATCCATTCTATAATCGAAACACCGGAGCCCGAATGATGTAATGCGGAGACACAGGAATATATTCCAACTATTATCAAGGACAACACCGCAAGAATATTTCCTGGAGACACGCGGATATCTCTTGGGCCCACACGCAAATTCACGGTATCGGCCCGCAGTATCCAAACCAGTATCAACATAAAAAAAGGCGGCAAGACCATGGATATACGTCCGGCAACCCGGAAATACGATGCAAGCGGAAGAAAGCGCCAGACAAGAAAATGAACCGGGGTACGTTCCCCCTGCATGTGAAGAAATACTACGAAAGAAAACAGCCATATTGCCCAGATAACACGCGGTATCTTTACCCTGAACAGCCGCAACGCCGGGACAAGAGCAGCAACAAGAAACAATGAAGAACCTCCAAAAGCTTCTGCCGCATTGGATCGCAGAGGCTGGAGAAAATTGTTTAATGTTCCCACAAATGTATCCGCATATCCATCTGCCCAGGCATAAGACAAACCCGTACGCCCCGGACTGATTACAAGATAATCCAAATACATCGGCAAAATATATACCCAGGCAAGCGCCACACCTATACCAAAGCACAAACCCGTACGCACCCAGAATTCAAAAACATTTCCCGCAGCATTACACTTCCTGCCCAGAATCAACCCCGTAAAATATGGAGCCGTCAGAGCAAACACACCAGCACCCATCAATCCGTAATAAACCATCTGAGCATGATCACTGGTAATAAGCCAGTATGTCGCGCCGATTATGAACAGCGCATGAATGATCCTTTTCGGCTCGATACAATAATATCCGATTGCCGTACATAGCAGTATATAGCCCGTCCAGCTCTCAAGCGATCCTCCATAGTGGAACAGGTCCAACATTCTTAAATTGTAAATTGTAATGAGCGAGAGCAGAAAACATATCAGATGCGACAATCGTAACTTGCGCAAAAACCCGAACAATGCCAAGTGAGTAATTCCAAGTGAAAGCAATCTAAAAAAGGTATTCCATTCCAACGCCTTACCAGCCCAGTACCCCGGCATAACGGCCGCCAGATACGAAACAGGGTGACACATCTGGCTCAATGTTAAAGCGCACGAGGGCAATCCGCCCGCGCAGCCCGGCACATAAAGGGGAAACGAACCTGTCTTCACGGAAAACATCAGTTCCATTTGACGATGGATACCGAAAATACAGTAATCAAAACCTAACGTCAGTTTCGAAAAAAAAGGAAGCATCCAGTAAAACATCAGGAACGGCGTGATAATAATACCTGCCCACATCCATCTGTCTATTGCTCGAGAATCTTTCATATATTTCCCAACCTGAATTATTCAGGTATTTTGAACACTCAATATCCAACAAGGAATGTCCAATATCCAACGGTTTGCCTTCGGTTATTGCTTCTCGTTTTTTTACCGTCTCGATGCTCTTGAACAATATCAAAATTAGTTTCTCTCATCGACAAAACTCCAGCATTCATGTTTAAGCTTTTATCTACGGCGAGGCGAGCAGGGACTTCGTCATTGGATATTCCTTGTTGGACATTGGATATTCAGTTCCTTTTGGGGCGATTATCCATCTGTCTATTGCTCGAGAATTCTTCATATACTTACTCAACAAGAACGGCAGCGAATCCTCAGCTTCAAACGAAGAAAAGCAAGGAAGCAGACTTTCAAGAGCACCATGCAATGCTTGAAAGGACGCATTTTTGATTCCCCACCTGTCCGTGCTTTATAATGAACAGGCATTTCAATAATGTTCAGTTTGTTCTCTGCGGCGCCAAACAATAAATCAAAATCTCCCCACTTGTCCGCCCCCATAGGTATTTTGGGATAATCGGATCGTCTTAAAGCCTTGGTGCCGCAAAGCGTATCGCTTATTCTCTGCGACATAAGCCACGAGAGCACTGCGCCAAAGAAAAAGTTACCTATCTGATTCAGGAAACGCATTGCCTGTTTTTCCATTGGATATATCATTCGTGTGCCATTCACAAATTCTGCTATACCTTCAGCAATCGGACGGAAAAAGAGAGATAGTTCTTCCGGCATTACGGTCATATCCGCGTCGCAAATCATCATAACATCGCCGCTGGCATTGTTTAAGCCCTGTTTAACAGCATATCCCTTGCCGCGGTTCGGCAAATAAGAAATAAGTTTTATGCGTTTGTCTTTCTTTTCCAAACGGCGAGTTATATCAGCAGTACGGTCGGAGGACCCGTCATCTACAACAACTATTTCCGTCCATTTTCCCATCGGGGGAATCCTGGCAATGCAACTCTCGACATTGGCCTCCTCGTTATAACATGGAATAATAACCGAACAGCTCAAGTCAGTATTATATTCCTCCGGATAATCTCTGATTTTTTCAGCAATAATTGTCTGAACAACACAAAAACGGTTCAGTACAGGAATTTTCGGAGCAAACCAATTAATAAAATCTGAAATAAGCGGTATCTTTTTGGGAAACAGAAGTTCGGCGCCCGATTCAATGAAGCGAAACCCTCTAAGCGGAAGAAAATTGATCAATTGCCTGTTAGGTACAAAATTATGTTCGCCTTCCGGCATTTTCAATCCAAGCTTTTCCGTTAACTTAAAGATCGGATCCCATAATGGATTGATGGTCGAAATACACATCCTGCCGCCAATTCTGAGACTCCTGTTTACACTTTCATAAAGCTTCAAAATGTCGGTAATGTGATCAATTATATCGGCCAGTATCGCAACATCAAACTCACCCTCCTCTCCATACGTTGTTTCGCAATCATGCTGACAAAACGTGATGTCGGGATATTTTCCGCGAGCTTTAGCGATCATTTCTTCCGCGATATCAAGCCCGACCTTTTTCCCGGCATCAACTGCGTCAATAATATCACCTGTCCCGCAGCCGTATTCCACAACACTGTTGCCAGTATTTACGTTGCGTCTGAAAAAACGTTTTAACGCATCGTAGTAATACCTATTTTTCGACTTCCACTTATCATAATCTGCGGCGATAAGCTCAAAATGATTCTTTATTTCAGCCTTACCCATCTCTCTGCCTCTAACCTTTCGCTCTACATCCCTATCATACTTCGATGTTGGACGTTCAATGTTCGATGTTCAAATCCCCTATCCCGTTTCTCTCTTCCAGTGCTTTCTCCATGTTTTCTTTTGCCGCCTTATCATCCGGATAGAGTTTAAGAACCGTACGAAAGCAAAGTAATGCCAGGTCAAACTGCCTGCGCTGAACGTATATAATACCGAGAATATTCAGCGCCCGTTTATTGTATTGATCCGCCCCAAGCGCCTTCATGCAACACTCGTAAGCTTCATCAAATTCTTCCAGGCTGACCAGGCAATCAGCCATTCCGGAAAGTATATCGGGCCGAACATGAGGGGAATATATCAACGCCTGCCCGTAAAGATATTTTGCCGCGTCATACTCGCTTCTTTTGTTATGCCACCAGGCATGATCATGCAAAAGAGTTACCATGTTAACCCTGAAATCAGCGGTAGAATTCGGTTCCAGCGCAAATGCCTGCTTCCGCAGGAGCTGTTTCCAATAACGCAGCTGTGCCTCCTTACTGTAATGGTTTTGAGGGTCGAACCTGAACAGCGGTCCATCAGGATAAAGATCTCGTTCCCACCCTTTTTCAAGAGGAAATTTCGCAAATACAATTTCAGGATCACTGCCCTTATTAATATTATCCTGGTTAAGGATCGGTTCAATAAACCTTTCCTGATCTCCTCTTACAAGCTCAGCAAGACGCCGGCTCGTAACTGCTGAACCCGGATCCGACAGCATATCTTTGAGAACAGCCCTGCAGTAATCGGAAGGCGTAATTATGCATATATCCGGCCTTTGTTTTTTACAGAACTTCAGGTATGACAGAACAAAGAATGAACTATCATTACTGGGTATCACCCATCCATTTTCAGGCACCCGGCTCAACAGTTCCTGACCATAGTCATATGGTTGATAATATTCGCGCAGATTACATTCGGGCAATCGAACAGCGTAAGCGGTAATTACAAGAAGAACCAGCAGAGATGTAACCGTTATCCTAACCGCACCGCTATCAGCTCTGAAGAATTTTCTCGCATTAAGAATCTGAATGACACCATGAAAGCCAAAACCGGAAAACAGAGTAACAATCAAATAAAGCGGGATATGAAACTCCTGCATTCCATATGTGCTGACATATACCAGATCTTGATGCAGGGCGGGAGTGGTTGCCTGCATAAGCATCATTATAATTCCATACACATAAAAACAGGCTATAAGTACAAAAGCAAGAAGTGCATTTCGTCGGCCGGCAAAAAACAAGCCTGCCAGCGCCAAAGCCAAGGCTGCCGGCCCCAGTTGACGCAGAAAATCAAATGTATCAAGCCAGACAAGAACAAAATCAAGAGTCAGATTGCTGAATATTAAAGCGCCCCAGCGTTCTCTGTTCATAACCTTAATGAAGCCAGTTAACGTTTCAGGGTTCCCCCAGTCCAGCGCGGGATCGGCAAGAGATCTGAGAGGCAAATAGATGTGCACACAGAATCCCAGAAATAACGCAGCCGCGGAAATAATGATCAGCTTGTAATCCTTTATAACACTTCGTCGTTTCCACAACACCCCTATCGCTATCACGGGTATGTAATACAGCAAGGCCAGATAATTTCCCGCACCCAATCCAAACAGAAAAGCTATCCAGATCAACAGCCTATTTCGTGTTTCGTGTTTCGCATCCTGCCACCTGTGAAACAGATACAATATCA